>JBAXXZ010000179.1:0-5131 GCA_037127575.1 Bacteroidota bacterium
TTATTATACCGGCAGCATTTTTGAAGTAAAAACCAATGGTGGTTCTTTTACATCGAGTATTTTGGGTGGCGGTCGCTATGATGATTTAACAGGTGTTTTCGGTTTATCGAACATGAGCGGTGTAGGGGTTTCGTTTGGGGTTGACCGCATTGCGGATGTGCTTGAAGAATTAAATCTTTACCCGGAACATTTATTAAAACCTGCCAGCGCGAAGGTTTTGTTTACACATTTTGATGAAGAAACCCAATCACATTGTTTAAAATTGGCTGAGGCGATGAGGTTGCAAGGTATTTCGTGTGAAATTTATCCGGATGTAACAAAAAAATTAGGAAAACAATTTGATTATGCAAATAAAAAAAATATCCCCTATGTAATAACGGTTGGCGGCAATGAAATGGTTAGCGGTGAGTATGCTTTGAAGAACATGCTAAGCGGAGAGCAAGAAAAAATGAATTTAGAAAACATGATTACCAAATTGAAATAAGGAATGAAATTTGAAGTTGATTTTACAAAACGTTTAAGTATTGAAGTGTTAGAGCAGTTTCTGCACGATGAACAAGCACAGGTTGTGTTGTCGGAAGCGACAAAACAAACATCAGCGCTTGCAGAGATTATCTCGACCAGAAATTAAAAAACAATAAGGGGCCAATTTATGGTATCAATACCGGATTTGGTTCCTTGTGCAATGTGATAATTCCTGATGTTGACATCGAACAATTACAGGAAAATTTGGTAAAAAGCCATGCTTGTGGAATGGGACAAGAAGTACCGCAAAGCATTGTGAAGTTGATGTTATTTTTAAAAATTCAATCCTTGTCTTACGGCAAAAGCGGGGTGCAGTTAGAAACCGTGCAAAGGCTGTGTGATTTTATCAACCACAAAATTTATCCAATTGTATACCAACAAGGCTCCTTAGGTGCAAGTGGTGATTTGGCGCCATTGGCCCATTTAAGTTTGCCGCTTTTGGGATTGGGTAAAGTACATCATAACGGGCATGACGTTGACGCAAGTCAAGTTTTGGCATCTTATCAACTAACACCCATTCATTTAAAATCAAAAGAAGGCTTGGCCTTATTAAATGGCACACAATTTATGAGTGCTTACGGTGTATACTGTTTAATTCATTCAAAACACTTGTGTAAAGCTGCCGATCTTTTGGCTGCATTGTCGTTGGATGCTTATGATGGTAAAATAGATCCTTTTAAGCCGCACTTGCATAGTATTCGTGCGCATGCAGGTCAGATGGCTACGGCGAAAGCGGTAATGGCCCATTTAGAAGGTAGTGAAATAATTAAACGTGAAAAAGTTCAGGTTCAAGACCCTTATTCTTTTCGCTGTGTACCACAAGTACATGGTGCAAGTAAAGATACATTGACGTATGTATTGGGTGTTTTTGAAGTAGAAATTAATTCGGTAACCGATA
The DNA here is from genome assembly GCA_037127575.1 of Bacteroidota bacterium. GTDB lineage: Bacteria > Bacteroidota > Bacteroidia > B-17B0 > Aurantibacillaceae > Aurantibacillus. The sequence continues at coordinate 1,424 of JBAXXZ010000179.1, forward strand.
ATCCAACGGTTTTTCCAGAAGAAGATGAAATTCTAAGCGGTGGTAATTTTCATGGTCAGCCTTTGGCCTTGGCCATGGATTTTTTATGTATTGCGATGGCTGAATTGGCCAGTATTTCTGAACGAAGGGTTTTTCTTTTAATTTCCGGACAACGCGGTTTGCCGCCATTTTTAGTGGCCAATGCCGGATTAAATTCAGGTTTTATGATTCCCCAATACACCGCCGCCAGCATTGTGAGTCAATCAAAACAATTGTGTACACCCGCCAGTGTTGATAGTATTGTGAGCAGCAATGGTCAAGAAGACCATGTAAGTATGGGCGCAAATGCCGCTACAAAATTATTTCAAGTAATTGAAAATACCGAAAAGGTTTTGGGCATCGAATTAATGAATGCTGCCATGGGCATTGAGTTTAGACGTCCTTTAAAGAGCTCTGGCAAATTGGAAACTTTGCTTAAAGCCTATCGTGAAGAAGTGCCTAAGTTAGAGGAAGACCAAATTATGTATACAATGTTGGCAAAGTCGCAGATGTTTGTAAGACATTATTCTTTTTAAATGATATCGAAATTTGTTTTAGGATTTACAATTATTTTTTTATTGCATTTTAATGCAAATGCTTGTGAATGCCCGCTATCAAAGCTTGACAGGGCTGAGTGCGAGAAATATGAAATTATTTTTAAAGGAAAAATTACGGCTGTTACTTTAAATAAAGATAAATTGAGTGAGGCCATTTTTGAAGTAGGTGAATTGTATAAAGGAAATGCCTTGAAGTTATTTAAGGTTTTGTTTGATGATCAAGAAGCTTGTGCGCAAACTTTGGTGGCAGGACAAGAGTGGATTATTTACGGACGATACAAACAAATTGACAACATACAAATGGATTGGTGCAGTAGGAGTCGAAAACATTTTGCTTTGAATGAAGAAGATTTTTATAGCGTGACCTATGGCAATGATTATGATGATGAAGTGAAGTTTTTGAAACAGAATTTGGGAATTCACCGGGTACTGGCAGGCAACGAATACAGTGGTGGCGGTAGAAATATTTTACCCACCTTGTCGCAAAGCATTATCATTCTAGTTTCTTCAGTATTGGTATTACTCTTGTTTTATTATCTCTTCAATAAGTTTTTTAAATAAAATTAGACCTCGCTTTATAAATATTTTTGGAATTAGAGTCTTTGTTTATTTAGCGAACATCTAACACATCAATATCAAAAATCAAAACTGAGTTAGCCGGGATGCGACCATTGGCTTGTGAGCCATAACCTAGGGCCGATGGAATCAACAACTTGCCTTTACCGCCGCGATTAAAAAGCGGAATACCCTCTTGCCAACCCTTTATCACACCATTTAAATTAAAGGAGGCGCCAATATTTGTGGTTTGATCGAATACGGTGCCATTGGTTAAATACCCGGTGTATTTAACGGTAACGTTCGAGTTAATGTTGGGTGTGGCTCCAGTTCCTTTTAAGTCGGAAACATAATATAAGCCGCTACCAGTGGCGCTGGCATTTAAATGATTGTCGGATATGTATTTGGTAATAATGCTCTCGTCAACGGCTACTTGGTTGCTTGTTTTTTTGCAAGCAGAATGCGTGTAAAGGATGAGTATGAAAAATAATAAAGCAAATTGTTTCATGGTTCAAATATAATTGTTCCAATATACATTGCTTGTTTATTCTTCCAAATTCTAAAAATTAATTTCCGGTTCTTCTTTCAGGCACATAATGGTAGATTAGTTTATAAGGAGTTGAAATTAAAAACAAAAACCACCGTGCGTACACAGTGGTTTCTGTTGATGAATTAAATCATCTGAAGTCCCGTATCCCACCCTTGCTTAAGCCTAGGTGTCGGTGTGTGGTTTACCTCACTAGTCGATTTTTGTTTGACCTAAATTTTACGCGAGGTCAATATTTAAATTTTCAAAAAATCGTGCTAATGTTTTGTTCTCTTGTATAAAGTTATGAAATCAAAGGGCAAGTTGTATGAAGCCAATCTTAATTTTTCTTAATATTGGCTCATTTGTTTATAAATGACATTTTTGTTGAAAAACCACTGTTATCAACATTTCCGGGGTCTTGGTTAATATCCTATTTGTTACAATAAGTCGTTTGCCAAATTCGCCAATGCGCTGCGTTCACCTTTTTCGAGTGTGATGTGTGCATACAGTGGTTGACCTTTTATTTTCTCAATTAAATAACTCAAGCCATTACTTTGGGAATCGAGGTAAGGTGTATCTATTTGATTGATGTCGCCTGTGAAAATAATTTTGGTGTTTTCACCTGCGCGCGTTATGATGGTTTTCACTTCATGTGGTGTAAGATTTTGTGCTTCATCCACAATAAAAAATACATTGCTCAACGATCTTCCTCTAATATAGGCAAGTGGACAAACAACTAATTTTTGTGCTTCCACCATTTCGTTGAGTTGTTTGTGTTCTTTGTCTTTTTCGCTGAACTGGCTGCGGATGTATTTTAAATTGTCCCATAGCGGTTCCATGTATGGATTTAGTTTACTGTTTACGTCGCCTGGTAAATAACCAATGTCCTTATTACTTAGTGGAACTATTGGGCGAGCCAAGTATATTTGATGATAGTTTCTTCTTTGTTCTAATGCGCCTGCCAAAGAAAGCAATGTTTTGCCTGTTCCTGCTACACCCTGAATACTAACCAATTTAATATCGGGATTCATGATGGCATCCAAAGCAAAAGCTTGTTCGGCATTTTTTGGAATGATTCCGAATGCGGCCGTTTTCACAACACGCTTCATGCTTTCGTCTTCCTCGTTATAACGCGATAAAACCGATTGAGAACCATTTTTTAGAATGAAGTAGTGGTTAGGATGAAACTTCGTTTTTTTCAACACATTGCTTGCCTTACATTGCCCTTGGTTATAAATGGCAGTAATGCTTTCGTTGTTTACTTTTTGTATTTCGGTGCGACCGGTATATAATTCATCAACCGTTTTTATTTTTCCGGTTTCATAATCTTCCGAAAGCAAGCTTAAGCTTTTGGCTTTGATGCGTAGATTAATGTCCTTGGTAACAAGAATCACCTTTCGATCGGGATATGTTTCGGCCACATACAAAGCAGTATTTAAAATACGGTGATCGGCTTTGTGGTCATCAAAAATTCGTTCGGCATTTATTTTTGCCGAAGTTTTCATTTCAATTTTAAACTTCCCGCGGGTAGGTCCGTTAATGGCGGTCCAGTCTTGTAAAGTGTTTTTACCACTTAGCATATCTACATAACGCGTAAATTCTCGGGCGGCAAAATTCTTGGTATCGTTGCCCTTCTTAAAATTATCCAATTCCTCTAAAACAGTAATTGGAATCACCACATCATGTTCTGCAAAATTTTTGATTGCCGTGTGGTCGTAAATAATAACAGAGGTATCTAGTACAAAAATTTTACGCTCGATACTTGCTTTGCTCGCTTTTTTCGCCATAATAAATTAAATAACTATTGTAAATCTATTAAACGCCCTATGTTTTTATTGTTAAGTAAATAATTGATTTGAACATCGTTTTGTGTACTCGAAGTGCAATTGTGTAAACGCTTAATTTCCAATTATTAAGCCGTGGTTGAGAATTTGGAGAGTTAAAGTATTAATTAGTTCACCTAAAACTAACATTAGTCTTTGCTCCGGAGGAGCAAAACAGCTTTAAAATTAAGTCTAAAGAAATTAAACGGCTCCGGAGGAGCCGAAC
>JBAXXZ010000180.1:0-5126 GCA_037127575.1 Bacteroidota bacterium
GCACAAGCGCGCAAGGTTGTATTTCAACAAACACAGCAATTGCAAACATCACCGTTAACATTACACCAACCATTTCTGTGAATAGCGGCGCTATTTGTGCTGGAGACGCATTCACCATCTTACCAAGCGGCGCATCAACTTATACCTACTCGGGTGGAATAGCAATTGTTTCCCCAACAGGAAATATGGCTTATACCATCACAGGCACCAGCAGTGAAGGTTGTATCAGTACAAATATGGCCATTAGCAACCTCACAGTGCATCCATTGCCAATTATTTCAGCCAATAGCGGCAGCATTTGCTCAGGTGATTCATTCACCATCAACGCATCCGGTGCATTAAGCTATACTTATTCAGGCGGATCAGACATTGTGAATCCAAACACCACTTCAAGTTATAGCATCAGTGGAACAAGTGCCGATGGTTGTATTTCTTCAGCACCTGCAGTTATTGCAATTACAGTGCATGCAAGTCCAACCATCAGTATCAACAACGGTGTAATTTGCTCAGGCGAATCCTTCACCCTCAATCCAAGCGGTGCATTAACTTATACTTATAGTAGTGGTAATTCAGTGGTTTCACCCATGACTAATACTTCATTCAATATCATTGGCACAAGCGCGCAAGGTTGTATTTCAACAAACACAGCAATTGCAAACATCACCGTAAACATTACACCAACCATTTCTGTGAATAGCGGCAGTATTTGTTCAGGCAATAATTTTATCCTCATTCCATCTGGAGCAGTTTCTTATACCTATTCCGGTGGATCGGCTACCGTTAGTCCTATGAATGATGATTCATACACCATCACAGGCACCAGCGCCGAAGGTTGTATCAACAATAACGTGGCTGTTGCCAACGTCACTGTTCACTTAACACCAACCATCAGCGTAAACAGTGGTAGCATTTGTTCAGGTAATTCGTTTACACTTATACCATCAGGTGCATTAACCTACACATTCTCAAGCGGAAACAGTATCGTAAATCCAATGACCGACAATGCTTACAATGTAATAGGTACCAGTGCTCAAGGTTGCATTGGCAGCAACACTGCCATCAGCAATGTATCGGTTTACCCTAGTCCAACCATCACCAGTATATCAGGTACAATTTGTTCAGGTAATTCCTTTAACATTGTGGCTTCAGGTGCAAATACATATACCTATTCAGGCGGCTCAACCCTTGTTTCACCCATGTCAACAACTGCCTACAGTATCACAGGAACAAGTGCACTGGGCTGTATCAGTGCAGCACCTGCAGTTTGTGATGTAACAGTGCATCAAACCCCAACCGTGAGTGTAAATAGCGGTAGTATTTGCTCAGGTGATTCTTTCACCATCATTGCTTCCGGGGCAAGTTCATATACTTACAGCGGTGGCACAACTGTTGTGAATCCAATGACAAACGCAGCTTTTAACGTAATAGGTATTAGCGCGCAAGGTTGCATTAGTAGTAATACAGCCATTGCAAATGTAACAGTTAACATTACCCCAACCGTTAGCGTAAACAGCGGCTCCATTTGTTCAGGCGAATCATTTACCATGGTACCTGCAGGTGCAAATACTTATACTTTTTCAAGCGGCGTAGAAATTGTGAGTCCTATTGTTAACGACAACTATTTTGTGCTTGGTACCAGCGCACAAGGCTGTATAAGCAGTAATACTGCAGTTAGTAACGTTACAGTTCATCCTACGCCAACCATTACTACCATTAGCGGTAGTATTTGTTCAGGCAATTCATTTAACCTCAATGCAGGCGGCGCCTTCACCTACTCTTATTCAAGCGGCAATTCAATTGTAACGCCCAATAGCAGTAGCACATACAGCATCATCGGCACTAGCTTAATGGGTTGTACCAGCGCTAGCCCGGCAATTTCAAACGTTACTGTATTCACCACCCCAACAGTTTCAGCCAACAGTGCTTTAATTTGTGAAGGTGATTCATACACCATCAATCCTAGCGGTGCTTTAACTTACACATTCAGTAGCGGCTCGGCGGTGGTTTCGCCAAGTATCAGCACCGGGTATACCATCACAGGCTCTTCAATCGACAATTGTATTTCAGCCAACGCGGCAATCATCACCGTTTCTGTTCAACCTGCCATCAGTCTTAGCATTACAGGTACGCCAACCGTTTGTATCGGGGCACCAGTAACCATTTATGCAGCAGGTGCCACTTCATTTACTTGGAACCTTGGTGCCAACAGCGCAAACATCACCGTTGTGCCTATTGCCAATACCACCTATAGTGTTTATGGCGAATATGGCGTATGTCACAATTCAGCCGCATACACCATTTCTGTTATTGCTCGACCAATTGTAAATGCCACTATCTCCAATAGTGTGATTTGCATCGGCAACTCAGTAATTGCTAACGCAAGCGGTGCAAACAATTATGTTTGGAGCGGAAACATCAGCAACGGCATAGCATTTAGTCCTTCAGTATCAGCATCCTATTCTGTAGTTGGCACCAGCACCTTAACCGGTTGCAGCAGCAGCAATCAAGCTGTTGTGAATATACTTGTAAATCCTTTGCCAATCCTTAACGTTAGCTCAAGCCGCAACCTTATGTGCGTTGGCGAAAGTGTTAGTTTAACTGCCGGAGGTGCCAATACATATGTTTGGAATACCGGCTCAACCAATAATAATATTGTGGTCTCTCCTACTTTGAGTACTACTTATACTTTAACCGGTACCGATATCAATTCATGTCAAAACAAAGTGGTTTATACACAAAGTGTTTCGGCGTGTAACGGTTTAGATAAATTGAGTGGAAACGGTATTAAAATGAACGTGTTCCCTAATCCAAACAATGGCGAATTCTACATTGTGTCTGATCAAGATCTCAACATTATTATCACCAACGAATTGGGCCAACACATTTTAAGCGCACAATTAAATGAAAACAACCAACACCAAGTGCAAATCAACAAATTGTCCAATGGCATCTATTTCATAATTGGCACAAACAACCATAACAACGTGAAACAAAAAGTGATCATCACCCAATAATCATGCTTGTTATTTTAGTTAGGATACCCTAAGGACCCCAACTAAAAAAAATCTTCATCTATTAATCCCGGGCCATCTACCCGGGATTTTTTATTTTCATGAACGCTTAACGCAATCCATTCAAATTACAGACTTAAACATGATAAAAAATTTAAATAAAAAATTACTACCTTCGTTTTCAAATGACATTGAAGCGCATAAAAAAATATCTATCACTTTTTTTCCTTGCTTTGCTGCTATTTCCTGTACTTGAAAAAACAAGCCATGAATTAGAACACCTCAAAGAAAAACACTGTGCCGGTAAAGGCCTTCATTATTGCCCCGCTGAAAACAATTGCCACGTTTGTGATTATGTTTTTTCTAAAGCAAACACCCCGCCAACTGATTACAATCATTTAAACATTGTTCTGGTTTCAAACACCAACAAACATTTGGGCTTTGTATCAAATGAAATAACACCAATTCTCTGCACATTCCCACTAAGGGGTCCGCCTACCTCTTAGCCATTAGCCTTTTTACGATTAATGCAGTCGTATAAAGACCCATGTACTTTCCAATTTCTTATTTCAATTTAATTAATTTTGAAAAAAATTGTCGCAATAATTTTATTGCTGTGTTTATTTGGCATCAACAATGCACAAAACACCAATTGTCAAGCCTCACTCGAAGGTGCGGTGCTCGATGAACACGACCATTCCCCATTAGCGTTTGCCACCTTATATGTTGTTGAATTAAAAATCGGCATTGTAAGCGATAGCCTTGGACGTTTTAAATTTGAAAATCTTTGCGAAGGCCAATACCGTGTTAAAATATCACACCTCGATTGTGAAGCCATCGTAAAAACAATCTACGTTTCAGGTAGCATGCAACAAAATTTCTATCCCGAACACCATGCCCATGCCTTACAAAGTGTAAATGTTTTAACGCTTAAAAACGAGGTAAATTTTACCCAAACAAAAAGCGATCTATCGATTGAAAAGCTGAACCAAAGCAAGGGCCAAACATTGGGGGAAGCATTAAAAAACATTAGTGGTGTTACAAGTTTAAATACAGGTAATTCGGTATCAAAACCTGTCATTCATGGCATGCATAGCAACCGAATTTTAATTCTCAACAATGGTATCCGACAAGAAGGCCAACAATGGGGCGCCGAACATGCACCCGAAATCGACCCTTTTATTGCCTCTTCCATCTCAGTGGTAAAAGGCGCTAACAGCGTTCGTTACGGTTCAGATGCCATTGCCGGCGTGGTACTCATCGATACCAAAAAATTACGTGATTCAACAGGCGTTAATGGTGAACTCAATCTAATTGGCATGAGCAACGGCAAAGCAGGCAGTGCATCCGCATTTCTTGAAGGAAATTTTGAAAAACTCAAAGCCCTTTCGTGGCGAATTCAAGGCACCCTAAAACAAAGTGGCTCAATTTGGTCGCCAAATTATATACTCGCTAATACGGGCATGAAGGAACAGAATTTCTCATACGCCTTGGCTTGGAAAAAAACCAATTACGGCATCGATCTATTCTACTCCCAATTCAATACAACCCTTGGCATCTTTTCAGCTTCACACATTGGTAATTTAAGCGATTTACAAACTGCCTTCACTGCTTCAGTGCCTTCTATTACGGGAAATTTCAGCTACCTCATCAATCGACCCTATCAACACATCGAACACGAATTATTTAAAATAAAAACTTTTATTCGTACAGGTGATTTAGGAAAATTAAGCTTTGTTTATGCCCGTCAATACAACCTCCGTTATGAATACGACAAATACCGTCCACTAAACAGTGTAATCGCTGCTTTAAATAAACCCGAACTGCAATTCGAAATCACCAGCCATTCGGCCGACATCATATGGGAACACAACCGTATCCGACAATTAAACGGCAGCATCGGCATTAGCGGCTTAAGTCAAGCAAACACGTATGAAGGACGATTCTTGGTACCCAATTTTAAAAACTACACCGCCGGTATCTTCTGGATAGAACGTTGGAAAAAAAACAAATTCGAACTTGAAGGCGGCTTGCGCTACGATTACAAACACTTGCAAGTTTTTAAATATGTAGATGAAAACAACATCAACTCCGGCATCATTCAACCAATCCATC
>JBAXXZ010000181.1:0-5105 GCA_037127575.1 Bacteroidota bacterium
CGGTAAATATTATAGCTCAAATTCATGGCCGCCATTTTATCACCACCCTTTGGCAAATAGCCTGATTTGTTGTTTTTCACATTGTCCCCATTTCTGTTAATGGCTTTACTAAATTGGTACGACATGCCTGTTGTTCGCATGTGATACACCATTTGTCCATCGTTACCGCTGAATAAAACATCGGGACGGGCTTTAAAAAACTGATCACTTATCTGGCCTTTGTTTTCTTGAAACGATAAGGCAGGTTTAGGTGTAATTCCCGCCTTTGAAAAGATTGCCACACAGATAAAAATTAAAATAAACTGAAATTTGTTGAGATAAAATTGTTTCATGATTTAGATTTTAGGAAATGAATGATCAACCCGAAAAAGAACTAAATCAAAAGTAAAGTATAATATGGCCCAAAACTAGTTCAACTGTATGGAAAAAGCCACCAGTTATGAAGTTAAATAAGAGATGAATGGATTTTAATGGATTGTTAACGCCTTGTTAGTTAGGCTTGCCAACATGTTTCCATCTTCGTCGAAGTCTTGCAAAATCACCTCTGTATTTTGATTGCATAAACTTTGATCGAAAGGCATTTTTACTTTCACATAGTTTTTGGTAAAACCAAACATAAAGTCATTTTTAACTTCATGTTCAAACAACACTTCAGCAGTTTTGCCTTTTTGGCTTGCATAAAAAGCACGTAGTTTTTTAGCAGAAAGCACACGTAGCATTTTGTTACGGCGTTTGCGCTCAGCCATGGGCAACTTACCGGGCATATTGATCGCTTCAGTATTTTCGCGTTCGCTGTAAGTAAAAACGTGTAAATAAGAAATGTCTAATTGATTTAAGAAATTATAAGTTTCTAAAAAAAGTTCTTCTGTTTCGCCGGGAAAACCAACAATTACATCTACCCCGATACAACAGTCCGGCATGAGGGATTTAATTTTCGTTACTCGGTCGGCATACAATTCACTTTGGTAACGGCGTTTCATGGCTTTTAACAAGATATTGCTGCCGCTTTGCAATGGGATGTGGAAATGCGGAACAAAACGATTTGAATTGGCCACAAATTCGATAATCTCATCTTTTAATAAATTAGGTTCAATGGATGAAATGCGAAAACGCTCAATGTTTTCTACTTCATCTAAAACTTTAATCAAGTCGAAGAAATTGTATTCTTTTCTCTTTTTGGTATCTCCATCAATGTCTCTACCATAGCCAAAATCACCAATGTTTACGCCAGTTAACACAATTTCTTTTACACCACTCTCGGCAATTTTATTGGCATTGGCAACAACATTTTCAACGGTATCGCTCCTACTCTTTCCACGGGCCAAAGGAATGGTGCAAAAGGTGCATAAATAATCACAACCATCTTGCACCTTTAAAAAAGAACGTGTGCGATCACCCACACTGTATGCATCCACAAAAAAATCAGCCTCTGCAATTTCACAATTGTGAATCACGGCATGAGCCGATTTATTACTTAGATTGATATAATTTAATAATTTGAATTTTTCGGTGGCACCCAATACCACATCCACGCCATCAATGTTAGAAATTTCTTCAGGTTTTAACTGGGCATAACAACCCACTACAGCGATAAAAGCTTCAGGATTGAGGTTCATGGCCGATTTTACGATGCTCTTACATTCTTTATCGGCATTTTCGGTCACTGAGCATGTATTGATAACGTATACATCTGCTACTTCATCAAACTTCTTTTTTACAAAACCTTTTTCAGCAAACAAACGGGCAATGGTTGATGTTTCTGAGAAATTCAACTTACAGCCAAGGGTGTGAAATGCAACGGTTTTACCTTGAAAAGACATGGATGCAAAGATATTGATTTTTTTCACCACTAAGGCACTAAGAACACTAAGGATTCAGTAAGACTTTTTTAGCTACCAAGTTGGAAGTGAATATTTGCAAAAGCACAACATTATTCTTAGTGTTTCTTTGTGACCTAAGTGACTTAGTGGTAAAAATTACCTGAAACAAAAAACGCCTGCCTTTTCAGACAAGCGTTTAAAGAAATTTACAATGCGAGAATGGAACGCGGATAACACGGATTAGGCTGATGGACGCAGATAAAAATCATTTTAAATCATAACTATCAGCGTCATCTGCGTTCTATCACCAAACAAAAAACGCCTGCCTTTTCAGACAAGCGTTTAAAGAAATTTACAATGCGAGAATGGAACGCGGATAACACGGATTAGGCTGATGGACGCAGATAAAAATCATTTTAAATCATAACTATCAGCGTCATCTGCGTTCTATCACCAAACAAAAAACGCCTGCCTTTTCAGACAAGCGTTTAAAGAAATTTACAATGCGAGAATGGAACGCGGATGATACAGATTAAGCAGATAATCGCTGATTTAATCAGCGGCAATCATATGAATCAGCGTCATCAGCGTTCAATTAATTTGCAATTACAAATGTATCACCTCACCATATGCCGCTGCAGCTGCTTCCATAATGGCTTCGCTCATGGTTGGATGCGGGTGGATGGTTTTGATGATTTCGTGCCCGGTTGTTTCTAATTTTCTCAAGGCCACACATTCGGCAATCATTTCGGTAACGTTGGCACCAATCATGTGTGCACCCAATAACTCGCCGTATTTGGCATCAAAAATTAATTTGATAAAACCATCCGAAGCACCGGCTGCCTTGGCTTTGCCTGATGCTGAAAATGGAAATTTACCAATCTTTAATGTATAACCCGCCTCTTTTGCTTTGGCTTCGGTGTATCCAACGCTGGCAATTTCGGGCTGACAATAAGTACATCCCGGTACATTATTATAATCAATGGCATCAACATGCATGCCTTTAATTTTCTCTACACAAGTAATACCTTCGGCACTTGCCACATGGGCCAATGCTTGTCCGGGCACACAATCGCCAATGGCGTAATAACCCGGTACATTGGTGGCATAATATTTATCCACCACTATTTTGCCCTTATCGGTTTTGATGCCTGTTTCTTCCAAACCTAAACCTGTGATATTGGCTTCAATGCCTACCGCTGACAATACGATGTCGGCATCAATGGTGATATTTCCTGTTTTGGTTTTGATGTTTACTTTACAGCCTTCACCTTTGGTATCAACACTTTCAACCGAGGCATTGGTCATTATTTCGATGCCTTGTTTTTTTAATGATTTTTCGAGTTGTTTACTTACATCTTCATCTTCAACAGGTACAACATTTGGTAAAAACTATACCACAGTTACTTTGGTACCCATGGTGGCGTAAAAATAGGCGAACTCAACACCAATGGCGCCGCTACCTACTACCACCAATGATTTTGGTTGCTTTGGTAAAGTCATGGCCTCACGGTAACCAATAATTTTTTTACCATCCTGCGGCAAATTCGGTAATTGACGCGAACGTGCGCCGGTGGCAATAATGATGTGTGATGCACTGTAAGAACTTACTTTACCATCAGCACCTGTTACATCAATCTTCTTACCCGGCTTAATTTTGGCCGTGCCCATGATGACATCAATTTTATTTTTTTTCATTAAAAACTGAATGCCTTTGCTCATGCCGTCGGCCACATCGCGACTACGTTTAATCACGCCCGAAAAATCAGCTTGAATGTTATCGGCATTAATGCCATAGTCTTTCGAATGGTTTAAATATTCAAACACCTGCGCACTCTTTAACAATGCTTTGGTTGGAATGCAACCCCAATTCAAGCAAATGCCGCCCAAACTTTCTTTTTCAATCACTGCGGTTTTAAAACCCAATTGTGCTGCTCTAATGGCAGTAACGTATCCACCTGGACCGCTACCTATAACAATAATATCGTAATTCATAATCTTTATTTGCTCGAACGAAAGTAAAAATTTGTTTTTACTCTCAGTCCTTTTTTAATTTATTTTTTTTCCATTGCTATCCAATTCAACCACTTCATAACCCAAAGCTTTCACTTTCTCGAAGTTAGTAGCTTTATCGCCTACCACAATGATGGCCATTTTGGTGTATGGTAAGTACTTTTTTGCCAAATCGTTGATTTCGTTTTTGGTGATGCCATTGAGTATTTGTGTTTGTTTGGCCACAAAATCTTTGGGTAAATTGTAATCCAACACACGTTTAATAAAATACAATTTTTGCATCGGTGATTCATACTTCAATGCATCACTTTGTAACATGGCATTTTTGGTAAAAGCCAATTCCTCATCGGTAATACCGCCATCATAATATTTTTTTAGTTCCTTCGATAATTCAACCAAAGAACTGTCGGTGGTATTGGCTTTAAAGCCGCCGCTGATGGTGTAAGGACCTGTGTATTTGCTGCCGTAAAAACCGCCGCGGGTGCCGTAGGTCCAGCCTTTGATTTCACGTAACAAATAATTGATATGGCTGTTAAAAGACCCTGCAAAACAAAAATTCATGATGGTGGCTTTGTAAATTTCACCCAAGGCATCGTATGGCAAGGCCAAGTAGCCAATGCGTATTTCACTTTGAGCAGCCCCTTTTTTATCAATAAAATACAGTTTGGTTGGTTCAGCAGCCTTCACCAAACTATTATCAGCTTCAGGCATTTTGGCACCTGCTTTTAATTTATTTAAGAAAGCCAATTTTAAAGACACTTCTTCCTTTTTAATGTCACCGCCAACGGCGATGCTTAAATTGGTGGCGTTTATTTGGTTATAATAATTTTTCACATCTGTCAAACTTAAGGACGTAACGGTTTCAGCATTGCCGCTCGATACAATACCCATAATGTCTTCGTTGCCATATAACACCTTGCGGTAGCATAAATCGGCGATGGCACCTGCATTGGTTTGTTGTTGTGTGATGCCGTCGAGTTGTTGTTTTTTTACCAGTTCAAATTCGGAAGCATCAAACTTAGGTTCAAATAAAATTTCGTTTGCAATTTTTAAAGTCGCATCCAAATTCACTTTTAAACACTCAATGCTCATGGCTATTTCTTCATCCCCGGCATAAAGACTTATGCTTGAACCCAAACGATCGAGTTTATTTTCCACTTCTTCAGCGCTTGTTTTTAATGTGCTTTTCTTCATTAATGAAGCCATTAACACGGCCAATCCCGATTTTTCTTTGGGCTCAAATCGGTGACCGGCTTTAAAGCTCAATAAAAT
>JBAXXZ010000182.1:0-5104 GCA_037127575.1 Bacteroidota bacterium
ATATTGGAGTAATAAAAACCGAATTTACTGAGGGTGTAACCGCCCAATAAAATAAAGAGTTTAAACGCAATGATTAAAAGCGAATAAATAAAGCTAAGGTAGAGTGCTTTTTTATTCATTAACTGTTCATGCTAATTAAAAACTCTTCGTTGGTTTGGCTTCTGCGCAAACGATCCAATAAAAATTCCATGGCTTCTTGCGGATTCATGTCACCCAAGTGCTTTCGCAACACCCACAAACGACTCAAAGTTTCTTTGTCAAGTAACAAATCATCGCGACGGGTAGAAGAGGCCAATAAATCAATGGCCGGATAAATACGACGGTTCGATAATTTTCTATCCAACTGCAATTCCATATTACCGGTACCTTTAAACTCTTCAAAAATAACTTCATCCATTTTAGAACCAGTTTCAGTTAAAGCCGTTGCCAAAATGGTTAATGATCCGCCATTTTCAACTTTACGTGCCGCTCCAAAAAAGCGCTTTGGTTTATGAAGGGCATTGGCATCCACACCACCGGTGAGTACTTTACCGCTTGCCGGAGATACTGTATTGTAGGCGCGTGCCAAACGTGTAATGCTATCCAATAAAATCACCACATCATGTCCGCACTCAACCATACGTTTTGCTTTTTCCAAAACAATGTTGGCGATTTTTACGTGTTTCTCGGCAGGTTCATCAAATGTACTTGAAATCACTTCCGCCTTCACGCTGCGGGCCATATCGGTAACCTCTTCAGGGCGTTCATCAATTAATAAGATGATCAAATAAATTTCAGGATGGTTATAAGCAATGGCATTGGCCACATCTTTTAGTAAAACCGTTTTACCTGTTTTTGGCTGTGCCACAATTAAACCCCTTTGTCCTTTACCAATCGGCGAAAACATATCCATCACACGGGTACTCATATTTTCTTGCGGGTGACCGGTAAGTTTAATTTTTTCGTATGGAAAGAGTGGGGTGAGGTAATCAAAAATCACACGGTCGCGTACAAATGATGGATCGCGGCCGTTAATTTGATCAACTTTAATTAAAGGAAAATATTTTTCACCTTCTTTTGGGGGACGAACGCCGCCTTTTACCACATCGCCGGCTTTTAAACCAAACAATTTAATTTGTGATTGCGATACGTAAACGTCGTCGGGTGAATTTAAATAATCGTAATCGGAGCTTCTTAAAAAACCATAACCATCGGGCATGATTTCTAAAACGCCGGTCACAAAAACGATGTTATCGAAATTGTAAAATACTTTTTCCGGTTTTTTGGCCGGTTCGGCTTCAGGCTCCGCTTCGGTAATCTGCGGACTTTGTTCCACTTCTTCAGCCGGGGCTTCGATGGGATTAACACTTTGAATTGAAGCGTTGTTTTGACTGTCTTCCGTTTTTGTTTCGGCAACAGGTGCAATCACTTCTTCTTCTTCTTGCGGAGCGGTCGTTGTTTCGTGCACACTCTCTTCCGAAATGGGATCAAGTTTCACTTTACGAGGACGTTTTTCGCGCAGGTTTTCTTTCTGCTCTTTCTGCTCTTTCGGTGCCTTTTTAGCGAATTTGCTGCGGATTTGTTTTGCCAAATCAGTGTCCTTACTTTGGGCATCAATAATTTGTAAAATTAAATCAGCTTTAACTGCGCTTTTGTTTTCAATAGAAAATGCTTTTGCAATTTCCTTTAATTCTTGGAGTGGCCTAGCCCCCAATTCCATTACTTCAAACATGGGAAAAAATAAATTTTATGAAATGATGTTATACTCGATTTTTTTTTGTGATTTTGATTTCAAGAAAATGAAACCGTCTTAATACAAGGCAATATTAATGAATTACTTTGATAAGAAAAAAATTATTTTCACAATAATGTTGAATTAACGAAATTCAGAAAAATCAAGGCCTAGAAAAGGATTTTTTGACCGGTAATGGGGGTTTTACTGCCTCGAATGCACGAATGGGGAGGAGCATTAATTTTATGCCAACAATACACGAATGTGAAGGAAATAATTTGTTATTGGCTAATCAATGAATGATTTCAATGAATACACAAAAATGATTGATTGAAGTAAAATGAAAATCAAGAAAACCTCTTCGTGTCCTAAGTGCAATAGCTATTGTAATTAGTGGTAAAAAACCAAACCAATAAATCAATGCATCATCATATCAAAATCAAAGAAGTTTGCATAAAGCAAATAAATAATTTTATATTGTAACGCTATAGTGTATTGAAATTGATTGCAAGGCGATGTAGCAAGTATATTAAAACTATGAACAAAGTATTTATTACCGGCGCCAACGGCATGTTGGGTTCGCACATTTGTAGGGCCTTGATTCAAAAGGGCTATTCTGTAAAGGCCATGTGCTTAAAGGGCGCGCCAACCACTACCATTAATACCTTGCCCATTGAAGTGGTGTTTGGGGATATATTGGATCGAGATTTTTTAATGGCATCCATGAAAGATTGCGATTATGTAATTCATGTTGCAGCCATGACGAATGTTTGGCCGCGACGAATTCCTTTTTTACGAAAAGTAAACATGGAGGGAACCAAAAATGTGATGGAGCTTGTTGAAGCCTTGCACATAAAACGCATGGTGCATGTAGGTTCTGCAAGTTCTTTTGATCATGGCTCAATGCAAGCACCCGGCAATGAAAAATGCCAATACCAAGGTTGGCAACATGGCATGGATTATTTAGACAGTAAATATAAAGCCCAAGAAATGTTGGTAAAGAAACACCAAGAAACCGGCTTTCCTGTCATTATTATCAACCCTACTTTTATGATCGGGGCATTTGATTCGGGTCCTTCATCAGGTCAATTATTAATTAATTTTAGTCAAGGTAAATTACCGGGCTATTCGGGTGGCGGCAAAAATTTTGTGTGCACCAAAGATGTTGCCGCCGCCGCTGTAAACGCATTGGTAATGGGTAAATTGGGTGATTGTTACATTGCCGGAAATCAAAATTTATCGTACAAAGATTTTTTTAGACTATGTGCCAAGGTGCTGAACAAGCCATTTAAATTAATGTTAATGCCCAAGTTTTTGGTTTTGTTTGTTGGCATCTTAAGTTCTATTGTAGCCAGAATAAGCGGCAAGAAACCTAAAATCTCTTACAGCATTGCAAAATTTGCGGGATTAAAACAATATTTTTCAGCCAAAAAAGCGCAGGACGAATTAAATATGCCCCAAACCCCACTCGAAACAGGCATTCAAGAAGCAGTGACTTGGTTTAAGGAGAATGGATACATTTGAATGGTTTATCACTGCTAGATATTGTCAACCAAATCAGAATCGATTAAAAACACAAAAGCCCCTCATTTCTGAAGGGCTTTTGTATATTTTGTGTTAAAGTGAGAAACTAAAAACGGCTTTTACCAAATCCTTTTTTCTTTTCACCACCGCTTTTACTGAAACTTTTTTCACGGCTAAAACCACTGCTTTTTTCTCCGCCGCCTGCACTGCGCGGGCGTTTAAATTCACGTTTGTCACCGCCTTTAAAACTACCGCCTTCGCGACGTTCTCCACCACGGTAACCACCGCCACCACTGCGACGTTCGCCATCGCTGCTGCGACCTTCTTTCATTTTACGGTTACTCACCTCCAACGAAATTTTACGGTTGTTAAATTCAATGTTCGATGAATTTAATGCCAAAAATGTATCTACCAATTTACTTTCTGTTTCAAAGAAAGAGAAACTGCTTTTTACATCTACATTAAATATCATGCGTTGGTGTAATTTAACGCTGTCGGCTACAAATTCTTTTAAACTGTGTATGTTAAAGCCATCCAATTGTCCCATGTTTACAAAGAAACGTGTGGTACGTGAATTGCCAAAAGCGCCGTCAACCGAACCTTTTACAATGTTTAAATCAGGGGCGTTATCGTAGTATTCATGAAAGCGGTTAAACTCTTCACTAATAAAACGTTTAATCAATTCTTCCTTGCTTAAATCTTTTAACTCTTCGTAAATGGCAGGTAAGAAACTTTCTATCTCAACATCCTTTACTTCAACATTGTGTAATTTGTGAACCAAATTAAATAATTGTTTTTCGCAAACCTCTAAGCCGTTAGGGACATCTTTACGCTCAAATTTCTTTTTAATGATGCGTTCAATGTCTTTTATTTTACCGTTATCCTTTGGTGTAATAATGGCAATGGCAATACCCGATTTTCCGGCACGTGCTGTACGGCCTGTGCGGTGGGTGTAGTTTTCTACATCTTCAGGTAAATTGTAATTAATTACGTGCGTTACATCATTCACATCAATGCCGCGGGCGGCCACATCGGTAGCCACCAACATTTGTAATGTTTTGCTGCGGAAACGTTTCATTACAAAATCACGTTGACTTTGCGATAAATCGCCATGCAATGCATCGGCGCTGTAACCATCCTTAATTAAAGCATCTGCAACTTCCTGTGTTTCGGCTTTGGTACGGCAAAATACAATCCCGAAAATTTCAGGAAAATAATCAGCCACACGTTTTAAGGCCGAATAACGGTCGCGCGGACTCACCACATAATATACGTGTTCCAAGTTGTCGGCACCTTCATTTTTCTTGCCGGTGGTCAATTCCATTGGATTGGTCATGTAGGTTCTGGCAATGCGTTCCACTTCTTTCGGCATGGTGGCACTAAATAACCAAGTGTTTTTATCTTTTGGCGTTTCTTTTAAAATGATATCTAAATCATCTTTAAAACCCATATTCAACATTTCATCGGCCTCATCTAAAACCACATTTTTTACTGTGGCCAAGCTAATGGCACGACGTTCAATCATGTCGATTAAACGACCCGGTGTGGCAACTACTACCTGAACACCACGTTTAATGTCTTTAATTTGTCCGTCAATTCTGGCTCCGCCATAAATGGCAGTGGCAGCAAAACCATTTAAAAATTTACCGTAATTTTTGATGTCGTTGGTAATTTGAACACACAACTCGCGGGTTGGGGCTAAAATTAAGGCTTGCACAGTTTTATTGTTGCAATCCAAGGCATTTAATAAAGGCAAACCAAATGCGGCGGTTTTGCCGGTACCGGTTTGGGCCAAGGCCACAATGTCGGTTTTTTGTTTCGATAACAAACCAATGGTTTGTTGTTGTATGGGCGTAGGCATAGTAAAGC
>JBAXXZ010000183.1:0-5097 GCA_037127575.1 Bacteroidota bacterium
TTCATTATGTGCTTAATTTTTTGGTAAGCGACGTAAATGCGCTAAAACCAATTCAAGAGTGACTAAAAGTGTGTTAATCAATTCTTGCAACTTATCCGAGTTATCGTTCTCTTTGGTTAATTTTTCTATCGACTTAATTGGCTCTTTTAAATGCGAAACGCCCATGCTATCGATACTTGGCTTAATACGGTGAACAATTTGGTAGATTAAAGCCAAATCACCCATGGCATTGGCTTCTCTAATCTGTTGGCAAGCTTCTTCTGTTTGTTCAATAAAAATACTAATCATGCGATTAATTTGAACTTGATCGCCTCTGAACAAATTGTTCAAACGATCTAATTTAAACAGTTGCTCTTCATCGATTCTATTTTCAGCACCCAATTTTTGCGATGCATTATGGTCTAAATCAATTAATTTGTAAATCGATTCCATCAATACACTTTCTTCAAATGGTTTGGTAACACAATCGTTCATGCCAATTTTTTTACAATGCTCCAATACGCTTTTGATGGCATTGGCAGACAAAGCAATAATTGGCGTATTGATTTTTAATTCGTTACGAATAATGATGGTACTTTCAAAACCATCCATGATGGGCATTTGCAAATCCATTAAAATCACATCAAACAATTCACCGGTTTTTAAAACTGAAACAGCTTGCAAACCGTTATTGCATTGTATCACTTCACAATTAAAATTTTCAAGTGTGTTTCTCGCCACAATGCGATTAAATTCATTGTCCTCAACCAACAGCACTTTTACCTTAACATCTGAATTTAAAACAACGTGGTCTTTTGGATTACCCTCAATTCTTCCTTGTGGTAATTCAAAGGTTAAAGTCATAGAAGTGCCAACATTTTTTTCGCTTTGCACCGCAATGCTGCCATTCATTAATTGGGTTAACTCCTTAGTAATCGCCATTCCAAGACCTGAACCACCATAGGTACGTGATACAGAACCATCTTCCTGTGAAAACTTGTTGAAAATTTTATTCAAGTATGATTTTTCCATTCCCACACCTGTATCTTTTACGGTGAGGATTAGTTTTTTGTTACCACTGCTCAGTTCGTGAATTGAATACTCAATAACCACACCGCCTTCTTCTGTAAATTTAATGGCGTTGCCAACCAAATTAATCAACACTTGGCGCATACGAGCAGCATCACCAATAAAAATGGCATCAATTGTATTCAGCGGATTTATCTTGAAGTAGAGATTTTTTTCCAAGCAACGGGCAATCATGATTGATTTTACTTCGTTCAAAATGGCATTTAAATCAAAATCAATTTCTTCAATCTGTAATTCGCCGGCTTCAATTTTAGAAATATCCAGAACATTGTTTAACACTGACAATAAATGTTGTGAGGCCACAGAAGTATTGTTTACGAAATAAGCCTGCTTGTCCGACAATTTTTCCTTGTTCAACTCGCGAATCATGCCAATAATCGCATTCAATGGGGTTCTAATTTCATGGCTCATATTGGCTAAAAATGCCTCCTTTGCCCTTGAAGATTCTTCCGCTTTTTCTTTGGCTATCTCTAAATTTAATTCCAGCTGCTTCGACTCGGTGATGTCTAAATGAATACCAATTGAACCAATTAATTCTCCCTTTTCATTATAATTAGGTGCTCCGCTAATCATCCACCAAAGCTCTTCACCGGCCTTATTTTTAACAAGAATTTCGTACATGTCAGATCTGCCTTCTTTTCTTTCTTGAATTTTAGTATTCATCATTACCCTTGTCCTTTGCGGAAGGAACAAATTATTCGCTTTTTGACCAAGCAATTCATCAGTACTAAATCCACACATTTGTTCAAAACAAGGATTCACATATTGAATTATGTCGTCCAAGTCAACTTCCATCAAACCCAAATTCATATTTGCAGTAATCCTTTGGTATTTTTCTCTTTGTTTGCGGTAACTTTCTTCAATTAGTTTCCTTTGGGTAATATCACGTGAATTAGCAATGATATAACCCACTTCATTGATTTCAAAAAACCCAACCGTTACCTCAACAGGTATTTTTTCGCCGGTGTGAATATTTATATTTTCGCCTTCAATAATGAGAGGCCCCTTTAAACGTACAGTTCTTAAATGTCTAAACCAGGCCTTTGAATCAGGAATGGTTTTTTCAAAATCAGTAACAAAATATTTGGAAACATCTTCAATGGGAATTCCAAGCCTTCGTGAAGCTTCTAAATTAACATACACCAATTGACCATCTTCCAAGGCAACCTGAATGCCGTCCTTGGTATTATCAATTAAAGTTTGAAAGAGTTTTAATTTTTTGTTGGATTCAATTAATGCCTGCTCATTTATTTTTTGTTGTGTAATATCAATGGCTAGGGCAATAAATTCAATACTGTCATCATTTTGAAATAACTGCACGCTTTGCGCCAGCCATTTTTCTTCACCAAATCGGTTAATAATAGGGAACTCAAAATAGGTTGATTCGCGATTATTTTTTATCTGAGCGGCATACTTGGCCATCGCCCTTTTTTTATAATCTGGTCGAATTAAATCAATAAAACGTTTCGTTTTTAATTCCAAGGAGCTGAACCCACTGAGTTTTTCGGAAGCCGGATTGACATAAATAAAATACCCCAATTCATTGGTTCTGTAAATTACTTCTGATGCAGTATTCAAAGTAATTTTGTATTGGGCTTCAGATTTTTTGATGATTTCAGATTTCTCCCTTAATTTTTTTAAGAGTGCTTTAATTTCATCGCTGTTGATTTCAACATTTTTAAGAATGTGCAATAAATCAAAAGTTGGGTCATGAATTGCAAAATCAGAAATGTGCAATTGACTTTCCTTTAATTTATCAACACTACTCACCCATTGAGAGCCGATAAAAATAATTAAATTTCTATCTTCTAAAAACTCAAATTGTCCGCGTAAAATAATTTCACGGTTTACATGCTGAACAATAAATAATTCATTTCTTGATGCAAGAATGGTTTCCCAACTTGGTTGTTTGAAATAGGGGCGTTGAATGATAAAGTCATCCAAAAAGTTTTCTCCAATAATATTGCCCAATAGTTTATTGATGCTCGGGCCCAAATAGGCGAACTTTAAATCAGGCGTCAATTCAAAATGAAACGGAAAAATCCGATCTACCTGTGCTTTTGTAAAATGCGTATTGTCCGCTATTCCCATGTTACTCTAAAAACCTCATGATCTGATCCTTCGTCACGGCTTTCAATTATTTGGGCTGTTACTTTACAACTATAAAATTTTCCTAATCCACTCAACAAGCCCATCACAAAATCTTTTAATCCAGTTCTTTTTGAGTAATAATGCAAGTGCAAAATGTTATCACCGATATCACTTACTTTAAATTCAGGCGGTGTTAATTTAGGATAAATCATGCTAACCCTATTGTGAAACAAAGGCAGATGAATTAAAAACTCTTTCAAATTAGCGCCACCACTTTCTAAGAGATAACCGTATTTTTCCTTTCCTGTTCGTAAAATCCACCACTCGCCAAAAGCCATCAAAACCTCATTTAATCCTATGCCCATTTCTTCACTTGCTGCAACAGCCAATTTAAAGGTTACCTCATCATCATAAGCTTCAGTGCTTATAAACATTTCAACATCAACACCACTTCTTTCCTTAATTAACTCCCATTTATCGGCACCAAAGTTTTCGGTCACCAATTCTTCAATAGCTTTATTAACGATACCGTACATATTTACTTTTTTATTTCACCTTTATTAATTAAATTATATATTGTCGACTTTCCAATATCGAGTCGTTTAGCCACTTCCAACACATCGTGTTGGTATTTTTTTAAATAAAAATGAATGATGTCGTGCGAATGTTCTTTTAATGTCTTTTCCTCCAGAGTAAACGACTGTTCTCCTTTTAATTGATTAAAACGAATATCATCTTCGGCTATTTCTTTTCCATTACTCATAACACAAGCCAAATCAATCACCGATTTTAATTCCCTTACATTACCCGGATAATTGTACCTCAACAATTTATCCTTGGCTTTGTTTAAAATGGATATGGTTTTTAATTTATTTTCTTTCACATAATCATCCACAAAAAATTTGGCCAAAATGAGCACATCATCTCCTCTTTCCCTAAGTGGCGGCAAATCAATTGGCAAACCCATGATACGGTAATACAAGTCTTCCCTAAATTTCCCGTGTTTAACCTCCTCGCCCAAATTTTTATGGGTAGCCGAAATCACACGCACATTCAATTTAACACTTTCATTGCCCCCAACCCTCACCAATTCGCGTTCCTGCAAAACCCTTAAAATTTTGCTCTGTAAACTTAAATCAAGTTCGGCAATTTCATCCAAAAATATTGTGCCACCATTGGCTTCTTCAAACTTACCAATTTTACGGCCAATGGCACCAGTAAAAGACCCTTTTTCATGGCCGAACAATTCACTTTCAATTAATTCGGAAGGAATGGCGGCCATGTTCACCGCCACAAAGTTTTTCCTTTTTCGCTCACCGTTATAATGAATGGCCTTTGCAATTACCTCTTTACCGGTTCCGGTTTCACCGGTAATAGAAACATTGATGTTCGATCGAATGGCCTTATCAACCAAATGAAAAACTTTTTTGAGCGATTCACTATTACCGATAATGGTTTTTTCGAAATTAAATTTCTTTTCAAGTTGTTCTTTTAAGTCTTCAAGTTCATCTTGCAAATCAATTTTTTCCTTAATCCGCAAAATGGCATTCCAAAGCATTTCTTTGGTGTGTTCATCTTTTACAATATAATCTTTTGCACCCTTTTTTAAAAAATTTACAGCAACCGAAATGTCTTCTTGTCCGCTAATTACAATCACAGGAATATTTTTATCGATGGCTTGAATTTTTTCAAGCAAAATATCGCCGGTCATGTCAGGTAAATTAAAATCGATACCAATAACATCCGGCTTTAAGTACATGTTATTTAAAGCTGCCTTGGCCGTAGTAAATAAATAAACCTGATAATCGGGGTTCAAAGAAAGATGGTGTTTCAGCATTTCGCCAATCCAAGAATCATCTTCAACTAAAAATATTTTTATGTTACCCATGATTAAAAAAGTTCAATCGTAAAAAGAGTCAATATACAACAAATCAACTA
>JBAXXZ010000184.1:0-5075 GCA_037127575.1 Bacteroidota bacterium
CGGATCTATTACAAGAGTTTTATTTACTTGAAGAACCTGATCAATCACAAATGAAATGGTGTTTTTATTTAGCTTAAAACTCGATTGTAACTTTGCACCATCCTCCTCATAATAACTGATAGGTGCCTGCTCAAGTATATCATTGTATTTTCCATGAATCAAAATTTCACCGGTCGCCGTTTGCCTCAAACTTTTCACATCACCTGAATAATTGATCTTGATCATTTTTAAATCGGCACCGGGATGCAAAATAAAACTGTATTTAATACCGCTTTGTCGACTCGATGGCAAACTGTATTCAATGTCGATATTCGGATAAATATTTCTATATAGAATTTTTTTACAAGCAAGCGCATTTAAATCTGCCGAACCATAAGTAAAATAATGCGTTTGTATTTCTGACTTCTCAATTCCTGCAGAGGTATTACAATTCAACCAATTCATTTCAATAAAACTCTTTTTAGGTGTTTCCAAATGCTCCTTCTCTCCATTTTTTGATTCTTCCTCCTCTTTTAAATCAATCCGTTCTGTTTGCTCATACACCAAGCCTGTTGATGTGAAAAATATTTTCTCATTGCCATGTTCATATGTAAAATGAACTGGATTAGACGCATGTATCGGATTTTTAAATTGTCCTTTATTTTCAATGAAATTGCGTGTGCCAAAAATATCACCGCTACTCAAAAGGTCCGTTTTACAGCCACTCAGCAGTTTGTTACTTTGAAAGTTTTGCGCATTCAAAAACAAGTTAACACTCAACAAAAGCAGTATGTAATATTTAAGTGAAGATGATTTCATTTTTCTGGGGTTTTAAATTAAATATCTTAAAACAAAGATAATGAATTTATTGCAGCATCAAATTACAGCCCCGTACATCGCTGTGATCAAATCTCCCCATCAATTCGAGCTGATTATTTTCATTGATTTTTCCCAAATCCTGCGTGGCAATAAAACTACATGAATGCACATTGGCCAAATCAATCACATTAATACCACCTGTTTTTCCATTTAGCTTTATCTGCAAGGGATCATCAATGTCACGAATTAAAAAACGCATCCAGGGTGGGCATTCAAATACACCATTCCCTTTGCTGTAGGCCTGACTCAACAATTCAGTCATACCATATTCGCTGTGTATGTTTTGAATTTTAAATCCCGCTTTCAAAACTGCATGCATCTCTTCTTTGATCATTTCCTTCCGCCGCCCTTTCATGCCGCCGGTTTCCATCACAATATAATTTTCGTTTAGATGAATATCCATGGCACATAAATCTAACAGTGCGTATGAGACACCAATCAACAACACTTTCTGATTCGTGCTCTTTAAGGTTTGAATTTTATGTTTTAATTCCGTCAAATTGTCCAAATAAAAGCCACTGTTAGTATTCCCGCTTCGCTGTATTAAATCCTTTACCATGTATACCAAGGATGATCCTTGTCTTTGCAAATAATTTGGCAGCAAAGCCAAAATTACCAAATCCTTCACGTCACCATAAAACTGCTCAAAACACCTTAAATAGCTGCTTTCATACAATTTTATATCCTGCACAATATGTTTAGATGGAATTTGTGACGTAGTGCTGCTACTGGTAAAAACAATAGCTTTTGCATTCTGTTTCCCGCATACAACACCGTGGTTTTTAAAAAAAGAAATGGGCAGAAAAGGAATCTCATTCACACGCTTAACGTCAGAAACAGTCACCTTTAGCAAATCCAACCAACGTTTGTAAACTGCATTTTCATTGGCTTGAATGCGAAATACAGCAAGACTG
The DNA here is from genome assembly GCA_037127575.1 of Bacteroidota bacterium. Classification (GTDB taxonomy): domain Bacteria; phylum Bacteroidota; class Bacteroidia; order B-17B0; family Aurantibacillaceae; genus Aurantibacillus. The sequence continues at coordinate 1,773 of JBAXXZ010000184.1, forward strand.
ATGGCCTCAAAGTCGGCAGCGGTTTTTATTTCAAACAGTGTATTTTTGTTTTTTAACAAGTGCTTAATCTTTAACGAAATTAATTTTTGTAAATTTATCAATTGAAAGCATGCGTTTCTCCATTTTCATAGTAATTATTTGTTTCGTGGTTTTTTCATGCGTAAAACCTACGAGCAAAGACCCTATTCCCATTTTAGAATACAAAAACTTAAAAGACCTTGGTAAAAAAGTGCGCGATAATTCCGATACGGCCACTTTGGTAATTAGTTACCAAGACGGTGACGGTAATTTATTCGCTGATAATTCAAGTGATCCTTCCAATTTGGTGATTACTTATATGTATTACAATAGCGATTCCGCTAAAATGATCACGCATCTTTCTGAAGCCACAAAAGTATTTCAACCTGATAAAGGTTATTATAAAGGAAAATCAATTAGAGGCGATATTAGCTATCCCTTGGCAGCATTCAGACCTAGCGACAAAATAAAAATCATTCAGCTAAAAATATTTATGGTGGATATGGCCAAAAACAAATCCAACATCATCACATCACCAATTTATACGCTTAATTTTTAGTAGCCAAAACAGCGATCATTTTTTCGGCAATGCCCTTACTCATCTTGTAATTGCTTTCATGCGTCCAACCTGCAATATGCGGACTTAACAACACCTTGTTGCTCGACACCAAATACTGAAAAGCTGAAGGCAATTGGGTAGCAGCAATTTTTTCGAAAGAAACAGACTCAAATTCCAACACATCCAAACAAGCACCTAAAACCTTTTCACTTTTGAGTGCCTCCACCAAATCGTCAGTGTTTAAGCATTTACCCCTCGCTGTATTAATGATATAAATGGGTTTTTTAAAGCGGGAAAAAAAATCGGCATTCGCTAAATACTTTGTTTCTTCAGTTAATGGCACATGCAAACTTACAATATCAGCTTTATCAAAGATGTTCTGCATGCTGCATTGTTTCACGTACTGATCGGTGTAATCAATTTTATACTTATCATAGGCCAACACCTCACAATCGAAGCCCGCTAATTTTTTGGCGAAACTTTGTCCCATATTACCGTAACCTATAATACCAAAACACTTGCCGCTTATTTCGGTGCCGCGATTTTCTGCCCTTCTCCAAATTCCTTCTCGCACTTCCTCATCAGCCCTTTTTAAATGGTTCAACAACATCAACAACATACCCAATGTATGTTCGCCAACTGCATCACGATTGCCTTCAGGCACATTTAAACACACAATGCCTTTTTGCTCAGCATAGGCCAAGTCAATGTTCTCCAGGCCGGCGCCCACTCTGCCTATGCATTTTAAACGAGGCGCTTGAGCCAAAACTTCTTTGCTAAGTTTAAACTTACTGCGTATCACCAAGGCATCGTACTGCGGTAAAAGGACGATTAATTCCTCAGGCGTTAAAAGCCACAACAAATCACAACTGTAACCGGCTTGCTGCAACATTTCATGTAAAACAGGGTGATTGGAGTCGGCAAATAGAACACGCATCATTATATAAAATTTTCTGATTAATCAAACGCAAAATACAGTACAATTGTTTAATTAATTGAAAATGAATCACCTTAATCAATTAACAATTCTCTAACATAGGCCCTGTTTAAAATTGACTTTTATTCTTATTAACACCTCTTAGCCTCTGCAAATAGCGTTACCATTGGCGCTAAACATACACAATTTATTTATGCACATTTTATGAATAGTTTCCATGTCTTTGTAAATTTATTATGCGTCTTTTTAATTGCACATTTGCCACCCGCACATGAATCATGAATCAAGATAACCAAAATAAAACACGAAAAAGGCTGTTAAGCTCACCGGTTTCGAACAACGGCGAAATTGGCAAATTACCACCGCAAGCTGTTGAATTAGAAGAGGCCGTTTTGGGCGCCATGTTGCTCGAACGTGAAGCGCTTAGCAATGTGATTGATATTTTATCCCCTGATGCATTTTACAAAGAACAAAATGGCCGCGTTTACGGCGCCATGATTTCACTTTTTAACCGCTCTGAACCGGTTGATATTTTAACCGTAACACAAGAACTGAAACGCACCGGCGAACTCGAATTTGTTGGCGGATCGTATTATGTATCGGCCCTTACCAACCGTATTGCTTCTTCGGCCAATATTGAATTTCACGCCCGCATTGTGGCACAAAAATATTTGCAACGCGAACTCATTCGCATTAGTACCGACACCATAAAAACGGCTTACGAAGACAGTACAGATGTGTTTGAATTGCTTGACGAAACCACCAAAAATATTTTTGAAATATTGGACTCAAACGTGCGCAAACAACACGATAAAATGAGTACCCTTATTGGCAAGGCCATTGCAGAAATTGAAGCTGCCGCTAAACAAACCGATGGTTTATTAGGCGTACCAAGTGGTTTCACTGCACTGGATAGAATTACCGGCGGTTGGCAAAAATCTGATTTAATGATTTTGGCGGCACGTCCCGGTATGGGTAAAACAGCCTTCGTGGTTTCGATGGCAAAAAATGCCGCCGTTGAATTTAATAAACCTGTTGCCATTTTTAGTTTGGAGATGAGCAGCCTGCAATTGGTGAAACGTTTAATATCGAGTGAAACTGAAATTACCCAAGACAAAATTTTAAAAGGAAACTTAGACAACCACGAATTCGTTCAATTAAACGAACGCATCAAAAAATTATCGGTTGCACCTTTGTTTATTGATGATACCCCGGCCCTTTCTATTTTTGAACTTAGGGCCAAAGCACGCCGATTAAAAGAAAATCAAAAGGTAGAATTAATTATTATCGATTACTTGCAATTGATGAGCAGCGGCAAGCGCGTCGAGAGTCGCCAGGTCGAGGTGTCGGAGTTCTCCCGGCAGATGAAGCTGCTCGCCAAAGAGCTGCACATTCCCGTGGTGGCGCTCTCGCAACTCAACCGTGGCCCGGAGCAACGCGCTGACAAGAAGCCGATGCTCTCCGACCTGCGTGAATCCGGCTCCATCGAACAGGATGCCGACTTAGTGATCTTGCTCCACCGTGAAGATGTCTATGAGAAGGAATCCACTCGCCCAGGTGAAGCAGACCTGATCATCGCCAAGCACCGTAACGGCGCCACAGGCACTATCGCTACAACATTCCACGGCCACTACTCGCGTTTCGGTAAGTGAGCGTCGCGTGGGCTTAGGCTCACATCGTGATTGCTTACTCCACATTTCCGACCATCCACCTGGGACCGTTAACTTTTTACACCTTCGGTTTGTGCGTGGCGGTCGGAGTGCTGTTAGGCGCCTACGTCACATCGAAG
>JBAXXZ010000185.1:0-5062 GCA_037127575.1 Bacteroidota bacterium
GCAAAGTATTTACCAATATCATTCAAATAAAAACGATTCGAAAAGAATTAACTGCATTCACCTATTCGGGAACACCGGGCACCTACTCTGACACCTACACCACATTTGATTATTACCATGCAAGTCAAAGATTTCCTTTGCTTTCAGTAAGTTATGATTATTATGTTGATCAGTCGGGCCCAAGTTTAAGCGCTAATATCACTGTAAACAAAATAATTACTGTTGGTTTAAAAAATCAAAGTTTTGACAATGCATTTTCAATTTTTCCTAATCCTGCTAAGGACATACTCTATTTTCAAATGGATAATTTAAATGCCGAAAATTGCTCATTAGAAATGATTGATGTTACCGGAAACCAAGTGAAATTAATTGAATACGACAATAACACCGTGATAAAGGATAAAGTCAATATTAGTGATTTGCCAAAAGGCCTTTATTTCCTGAAAACTACTTCAGGCGAAAAGTCGAAGGTGCAAAAATTGTTAGTTGATTAGGTACTTGTATATTTCGAATCATAATTTCTTTAACTTTAATTAAAATTATATCTCATGAAAAAAATTTATTTGTGCTTTTTAAGCTTAATTTCAATCGTAACTTTTTCACAGTCTAATCTAACCTTAACGCGTGCCGGGCAAGAGCCTGTAATTGGTGATGTGTATTCTACACAAGATTTCGACTCAGTTGGTGTAGTGCCTAAATCAACAGGTGCAGGTCAATTCTGGAATTTTTCCTCCTCTGTTCAAAACACCAACACAGCTTTATCAAGTTATGTCTCCACTGTTGCAGTACCTGCCTCTTCAACATTTCCAGGTGCTACGCTGGTTGAAGACCAAGGAGCAGGCAATTACAATTTTTGGAAATCTGCCTCCACACCAACCACACAATGGGAATTGATGGGCTCTTTAAACACTTCAACCACACCAGCCCAAGGCGTAAAATTTTCTAATACAGCGATTGCAGGCATTTGGCCTATGGCACCGGGAGATACTTATACCGATACATTTGTTGGCAATATTGTTGGTTTGCCTTTATTTGGCACAGGCAGTGTTAGCGGAACACAAACTGTCACTTCTTGTGGCTCTGGAACCATCACCTTACCCAATGGCGTTGTTTATTCCCCTGTAATTCAAGTTCAAGTCAATCAAAAGTATACCACCTCTATCCATATTCTTACCATCACTATTAGTAACACAAACACTGCAACTCAATACATGTATTTTCATGCTTCACAGAAGTTTCAGTTATTAGATTTACAATACAGCACACAAAATAGTGGTACCACCACCACCAAATCGTTCCAAATGTCGGCCAGCAAAAACATTACAATTGGCTTAAGGGATGATGCCTTTTCTAAATCATTTTCTTTTTATCCAAACCCGGCGTATAATCAAATAAATTTTCAAGTGAGTAACCAAAACAAGGAAGCTTGCAGCATTAGTATTCTTAATTTACTTGGACAAGAAGTAAAACAATTGCAAATGGGATCAGGTGCAACTATTCAGGAAAAAATTGATGTGAGCGATTTGGCCAAAGGCACTTATATCTTTAAAACACAAGTGGGTCAAAAATCTGAATCACGACGCTTGTTGATTGAGTAAAGGAATTTGATTAATCGCAGATTTTAAATGCTTGGTGCTATTGGTGCCAAGCATTATTTTTTTGCCGTTTTTCATAATAATCAATAAGCCTTTGTTTCCCCATACATTGTAAACCCGGCCATACTTTAACGAAAAGCGGTAACCATATCCTACAAAATGGTACGTGACTAATTCGCAGGATTGAATGTCTTCCACCTTTATTTCATTGAGTTGTGCGCTAGGCAAATTCCATCCATAGCTTATTTTTTCGGCGCTAATAACGGTTGTGAGCTTTACGTAAAACAAAGCAAAATACGCAATGCTGCCATAAAACAAGAGCAACAAAGCCAAGTCGAAATTACTTGCCGGATGATCGCCCACAAATTTACCGCTGTACAATTGGTAAGCCAAAACACCACAAAAATAAGAGAAGGGTGCCAATAACAGCAATTGCCAAAACCAGTGATTTCTGAATTGTTGAATTTCAAAAAAAATGGTGCTTGCTGTTTTATGTGCCATAACCCTAAATTAACTCATGTAAGATTCAATGCTTGTGTCGTAACTGTGTTTAAAGTCGCTCAACTTGCCATAATCATGTCCGTCAATCACCACCGCATCGCCTTTTACTTCACCCAATGAAGAAAAAATGATTTGCTGGTTTTTTAAGAAGGTTTCAAATGCCACTTGTTGATCTTTTTTCACGCTCACTACCACGCGGCTTTGGGCTTCACCAAATAAAAAGGCATCTTTTCTAACAGACGTATCGCTGTGAATGTCGATACCAAGATTTTTTACCATGGCGCTTTCCAATATGGTCATAAACAATCCACCATCACTGATATCGTGCGCCGATTGCAGGAGTTTGTTTTTAATTAAACCTGTTACTGCTGCCTGTACTTTGAATTCGGTATCCAAATCAAAATAAGGGGCCGGTGTGTTTTTTACTTTATGGAAACTGTATAAATATTCTGATGAAGAAATATCGTTTTTGCTTTCACCGATTAAATAAATAAGATCACCTGCTTGTTTAAAATCCAATGTGGTTTGATCGGCTTTGTCTTCAACAATACCAATCATACCAATGGTTGGGGTTGGAAACACCGGTCCTTCATAACTCGATTGGTTATAAAAACTCACATTGCCGCCTGTAACCGGCGTTTTAAATTTTTCGCAAGCTTTGCTCATGCCTTTAATGGAGCCCACAAACTGCCAATATACTTCTGGGTTGTAGGGGTTTCCAAAATTTAAACAATTGGTAACGGCACTTGGTATGCCGCCGCTGCATACAATGTTTCTGGCAGCCTCACTCACAGCAATGGCGCAACCTGTTTCGGGATCTGCATTCACATACCGTGCATTGCAATCAACCGTCATGGCCAAAGCTTTTTTGCTGCCTTTAATGTTTACAATGGCTGCATCACTTGGGGCATTGGTGCTCATGTTGATGGTACCCACCATACTATCGTATTGGTTATACACCCAGCGTTTACTGGCCAAATTTGGATGCGAAGCCAAATGTTTCATGGCAGGCAATAAATCCTTTGGCGCTTCAATGTTCTCAATTTTGAATTTTTTTGATTCAGCAAAATAGGCCGGCTCTGTGTAATCTCTTTTGTAAACCGGCGCACCACCGCCCAATACCAATACATCGGCAGGCACATCGGCCACCAGTTCATCAAACATATAATATCTCAAACGGTTGCCCGCTGTTACTTCACCAATTTGCTCACAATTTAAATCCCATTTCTCGAACACTTTTTTCACCAAATGTTCTTTGCCTTTTTCAACCACCACCAACATCCGTTCTTGCGACTCCGACAATAAAATTTCGAAAGGGTGCATGCCTGCTTGGCGCGTTGGCACCTTGTGTAACCAAATATTCATGCCATGTTCGCCTTTGGCGCTCATTTCAGAAGTTGAGCAGGTAATACCCGCCGCGCCCATGTCCTGCATACCAATTACCGCACCTGTTTTAATCACTTCCAAAGTGGCTTCCAATAATAATTTTTCTTGAAAAGGATCGCCCACTTGCACCGACGGCAAATCTTTAGCTGACTCTTCGGTTATGTCTTTACTGGCAAATGAAGCGCCTGCAATACCGTCTTTACCGGTTGATGAACCCACAATAAATACAGGGTTGCCAACACCGTAAGAGGTGGCGCTTACTGTTTCACCATGTTTTACAATGCCCACGCTCATGGCGTTTACCAGCGGGTTCACGTTATAACATTCGTCAAAAAACACCTCACCGGCAACCGTTGGTATACCAAAAGCATTGCCATAATCGCCAATCCCTTTTACCACACCTTTTAATAACCACTGTGTTTTGGCAGAAGATAAATCACCAAAACGCAAAGAATTAAGTTGCGCAATAGGACGCGCACCCATAGTAAAAATATCGCGGTTAATGCCGCCCACACCGGTGGCAGCACCTTGGTATGGCTCTAGTGCACTGGGATGATTATGAGATTCTATTTTAAAAGCACATCCTAATCCTTCTCCAATATCAACCAAACCGGCATTTTCTTCACCTGCTTTGGCCAACATATGTGGACCCTCTTTCGGTAATGTTTTTAACCAGGTGATTGAGTTTTTGTAAGAGCAATGTTCGCTCCACATCACCGAAAAAATAGCCACTTCGGTAAAATTGGGTTGACGACCCAAAATAACATTAATGCGGTCATATTCTTCGGGCAATAAACCCAATTTTTTTGCGGCCTCCAAATCAGCCAACTGCTCTGAATATTTCACTGTGTTCATAATAAAATTAAGGTTCAAATATATTGAAAATATGGGCGTTTTGCCCCGATAATAATCAACATCTTTTACAAAAAAGGCTTTTTTATTCTACACAATCATTTTAACGAATCTTTATTGCAATCACATCAGGTGTTTTTTTATATTTGAGTGCAGCATTGCTTTCATGAAAAACAGGTTTTTTACCCTTTTCTTGCTCTTTATCCTTTTTGCCCGAATGGGCCATGCGCAAAAACTCACACAATTTTCGACCGATACAGCCAAGTTTACCAAAGATCTTAATATATATTTTTCCGAAAACTCGGCCAACCGCGATCAGGCAGCCGATTACATCCGCAATTTTGAAAAACTTTGGAAAGAGGGTGTGATTGTAGGTTACTTTAAAGAAACCATCATGCAAACTTCGAATGTAATGTTAAAAAGACGCATGAAACCCTACCCTTATTTTTACGGCTATCTTAACACTGTAATCAATGCCATTGAATCGCAACAATTGGAATCTACCTTCGAAAATTGGCAAAAATGTTTAGAGCGTATCCTCATTGGTAAATCAAATCGCGGGGTACAAGAGTTTTTTGAAATGAGTGAAAATATTTTTAAGAATCGCACTTTTTACAAAACACCTTCATACGCTTATTACAGCTTGCAACCAAATTTTACATTCGAATACGACAGCATTCCTTTGGTGAAGTTCGAAAATGTGACGTTGGTAGGCGCTAATCCAAGGG
>JBAXXZ010000186.1:0-5060 GCA_037127575.1 Bacteroidota bacterium
GAATTAAAAGGAGATTATGTTTTAATGGCCGTAGGTCGTAAACCATATACTGAAAATTTAGGCTTGGATAAAATTGGGCTTAAACTCGATAACCGCGGCAGGATTGAAACGGATGAGCATTTGCGTACCAACGTTGAGGGCATTTATGCCATTGGGGATGTAGTAAAAGGCGCCATGTTAGCCCATAAAGCGGAAGAGGAAGGTGTGTTTGTAGCAGAGCAAATGGCCGGACAAAAGCCACACATCAATTACAATTTAATTCCCGGTGTGGTGTATACTTGGCCTGAAGCGGCAGCGGTAGGTTACACTGAAGAGCAATTAAAGGAGCAAGGCAGAAAATACAAAGTGGGCAGTTTTCCTTTTAAAGCAAGTGGGAGGGCACGTGCGAGCATGGATACAGATGGCTTCGTAAAAGTATTATGTGATGAAAGTACAGATGAAATTTTAGGTGTACACATGATTGGTCCGCGAACGGCCGACATGATTGCCGAAGCTGTGGTGGCCATGGAATTTAGAGCCAGTGCAGAAGACATTAGCCGGATGAGCCATGCCCACCCAACTTTTACCGAAAGCATGAAAGAAGCCTGTTTAGATGCCACAGGAAAAAGAGCCATACATATTTAATGATTAAAAAATAAAAAGACATGGGTGTAAATAAAGTCGGAATAATTATGGGCAGTGCCAGCGACCTGCCTGTGATGCAAGCTGCAGCAGATATCTTAAAACAATTTGATATTGCATACGAAATTGATATTGTTTCGGCCCACCGCACGCCGGAAAAAATGTTTGATTACGCAAAAAATGCCCATGTTAAAGGCTTACAAGTAATTATTGCAGGTGCCGGCGGGGCAGCACATTTACCCGGCATGGTGGCATCACTTACGCCGCTGCCGGTAATTGGCGTGCCAATTAAAAGCAGCAATAGTATCGATGGTTGGGATAGTCTATTGAGTATTGTTCAAATGCCAAACGGCGTTCCGGTTGCCACTGTGGCTGTGAATGCCGCTCAAAATGCAGGTATTTTAGCGGCTCAAATTATTGGCAGTTCAGATAAAGCAGTATTGCAAAAAATGATTGAATTTAAAACCGCGTTAAAAGACAAAGTGATTTCTGCGAGCAAAGAAATGACAAAATAAGTATGCCGTAAATAAAATGCCTTCAGTTGTTCAGTTGAAAATATCTAAAACCAAATACAATGCGCTGATAAAAAATATTGGCATCAGTATTCATAGTGCAAGACAAAGTGCGGTTAAAACTGTGAATGCTGAATTGGTGAAAGCCAATTGGGAAATTGGCAGACCCTTGGTGAAATTTGAACAGCATGGGAATGAAAGAGCGGAGTATGGAAGTGCCCTATTAACAAAGCTTTCGGCTGATTTACAAAAAATTTATGGTAAAGGATTTGGCAGACGAAACTTGTTGGATATGCGTCGATTTTATTTATGCTATACAAAATGGCAGACAGTGTCTGCCAAATTGAGCTGGAGTCATTATGTGGCCTTGCTTGGTATAACAAATGATATCAGTAGAGCCTTTTATCAGAAACAATGCCTCATTGAAAATTGGTCGATGCGCGAATTGGAACGACAAATAAATACTTCCTTGTTTGAGCGACTGGCATTGAGTAAAAATAAAAAACAAATTCTTCAATTATCAAAAAAGGGAAATATTGTAAAGAAAAGCGAACACATTATTAAAGATCCATACGTGCTCGACTTCATGCAAATTCCAGTGAGCAGCCGGCTAACTGAAAAAAACCTCGAACAAAAACTACTTACCAATATTCAATTGTTTTTACTTGAATTAGGAAAAGGATTTGCCTTTGTTGCAAGGCAATACAAACTTACAATAAGGAACAACCATTTTTATATTGATTTGGTTTTTTACCACCGCATATTAAAGTGCTTTGTGCTAATTGATTTAAAAACCAGGCACGTGAAACACAATGATATTGGCCAAATGAATCTTTACTTAAATTATTTCAAAAAGGAAGAAAATGTTGCCGGTGATTCAGAACCAATTGGGATTATTTTATCAGCTGAAAAAGATGAAGTGCTTGTAGAATATGCCACGGGAGAATTATCGAATAAAATATTTGTGTCGAAATACCAACTTTACTTACCCGATCAAAAAGTTTTGGAAAAACGCGTTAAAGAAATTTTGCGCAACAATTAAGCATGGCAAAAAAATCAAATCTTATAAAATTGGGCGATGCCATTGATCAACTTTTCAAAAATGAAAAATTAGATGTAAAAATTTCGCAATTTACAGTGAAGAACAGTTGGAGCGACATTGCAGGTAGCGTTATTGCCAAAAACACTTCTGAAATTTATTTTAACAATAAAACCATTTTTGTAGGTCTGAGTTCTGCAGCCCTCAAACACGAACTATCGTTCAGAAAAGAAGAATTATTAAACAACATCAATGCTTTTGTAGGCTACAAATTGATTGATACAATTGTAATTAAATAAAATTTATGTCTATAAAAAAACCAATCCATCGCTATCTAAGTTTATCGCTCATGTTGTTCGGCGTGTTATTTAATTCACTGCCCATGGCAGCACAAAATCAGGATTCTGCCACCATCAGAAAACTATACGATTATTATTTAACGCAGAGTAAAACATACAGTAACTTAGAAGTGTTGTGTTTAAAAATTGGCGGACGTATTAGCGGGAGCGCACAAGCGGCGAATGCAGTTGATTGGGCCAAACGTGCCATGTATGCGGCCGGCGCCGACACGGTTTATCTTCAACCCTGCATGGTTCCGCATTGGGTGCGTGGTGCCAAAGAAATTTGTTACCTCAACAGCAAGAATAAAAAATTACTCGACTTAAAATGTGTGGCATTAGGTAGTTCTGTTGGTACAGGCGCAAAGGCGCTCAATACAAAAGTGATTGAAATAAAGAGTTTTGAGGAATTGGAAAAACTTGGCAAAAAAAATATTGAAGGAAAAATTGTGTTTTACAATGTTTTTTTTGATCAAACAAAAATAAGAACCGGATCGGCTTATGGCGAAGCAGTTAAATACAGAGGCAAAGGCGCCAGCATGGCCGCAAAATATGGTGCTGTGGGAAGTTTGGTAAGAAGCATGACTTCAGTAGCCGATGATGAGCCTCATACCGGTAACATGGGTTATGATACCAGTGTTTCTAAATTAAAAATACCAGCCGTTGCACTCAGTTATAAAGCGGCGGATGCCTTGCACGAGGCCTTATTAAAAGATAAAGATTTGGACGTTTATCTTCAAACCTTTTGTCAAACATTACCAGATGCGCCTTCGTTTAACGTCGTAGGGCAAATTACCGGAAAAACACAGCCAAACGAATTTATCATTACCGGTGGTCATTTAGACAGCTGGGATAACGGTCAAGGGGCGCACGACGATGGTTCGGGAGTGGTTCAAAGCATAGAAGTTTTAGCAGCATTTAAAGCATTGGGCATTCAACCAAAACACAGTATTAGGGCAGTAGCATTTATGAATGAGGAAAATGGCTTGGCCGGGGGAATTGCTTATGCAGAGTGGGCAAAAGCACACAATGAAAAACACATTGCAGCCTTGGAAACTGATGCCGGCGGTTATACCCCGCGCGGATTTGGCGTTGACACAACCTTAGGCTTGTACAAAAAAGTGTTGCAATGGAAACCACTGTTTCAACCCTATTTTATCGACCGTATTGAAGAAGGCGGCGGCGGCGCAGATATTTCAGCCCTCGAAAAACAGGGCGTGCCTTGCATTGGTTTTGAACCCGATACACAAAGGTATTTCGATATTCACCATACTGCCGCAGATACTTTCGATAAAATTAACAAACGCGAGTTAAATCTTGGCGCTGCAGCCATTGGCGCTTTATTGTACTTAATTGACAAGAATCATTAAAGACATTGCTCAGGTGGGAAGCTTTTCTAATTCAACAATAATAGATCAAACTGTTTAATAAGGACAAGCTGTTTTCATAAATATTTTTTTGAATTGATGGCATTTTGTACTTTTATTCTCAGTTTTTGGTTGTATAAAAAATCATTCAATCTTTAAATCCAATATTTTTAAAAATTAATATTCTCAAATTTAAAACTATGAAAACACGTTTAACTTTATTCATTTCATGTTTGTTGATTTTACAAGCCAATGTAAATGCACAAAGCAATTTAATTCCCTACAAAGCCGGCCACATTTTCGACATCAGTTTGCCTGAATATATGAGCAAAACTTTTGGTTTAAATAATGCAGCTACCATTCAATACAAAAGCGTGGTAAAGGATGTATACGGCTTCGTAATTCTTGATACAAAAGAAGAACTTAAGTTAGCCGAGATGACCTTTGTGTCAATCAATGATTTTTATGATAATTTCATCAAAGATTTCTTGAAAGATGAAAAGAAACGTAGAATTTCAAGGGTACAATACCAAAAAATTGAGGAAGTAAATTTTGCCGAGAGCGACGCTTCTTATTATGACAATGAAGCAAAAACAGAAATTTATTACTTGGTTGGAATTGTTGAAACCAAAAATGCTTTTTACAAAGTACTGTCGTGGGCATCGATTGAAAACAAAGATAAGTTTAAAGCCGACTTCCAAAAAATACTTTACAGCATTAAGGATTAATGTGGCTATGCAAGTCACATTAACTTGTGTAAATTAATTTTACTTATTTCGTTTAAACAGCAGCTGATACATGAAAAAATTACTTGAATTTGCACTGTTGTTTTTTTGCTTGATTCCACTTTTTACCATCAACGTAAAAACCTCACACGATTGGGGAGATGATTTTGCCCAATATGTACACCAAGCCAAAAACATCAACGAAGGCATTTCCCAAAATAATACAGGTTATATTTTTAATGAAAATTGCTTCACGGGCCCTATCGCCTACCCTGTTGGGTTTCCATTGCTATTAAGCCCCGTGGTGAAGTTTTGGGGACTCGACTTTTATCATTTTAATTTATTGCAAAGTCTTTTTTTGACACTCAGTTGTTTAGTGGGATTTTTTATGTTACGCAGCCATACATCTTTTTTCACAAGTTTTTTTGTGAGTTTAATTGTGGCATACAATCCAATGC
>JBAXXZ010000187.1:0-5045 GCA_037127575.1 Bacteroidota bacterium
GAAGTACACAACGACAGTGAAGAAGCCAGAACAAAGGCATTACAAATGGGCGCCAATATTATTGCCTATGTGTTTACTGAAAACAAACCGCATTAGACTGCTTTTATTTTTTTGACTTTAAAGCAAATGCACAAACAAAAAATAGTCTTTTTAATTATTGTGTTTATTGTTCGCTTTGGTTATGCACAGAATTATCAATTGAGCGGCACCATTAAAAGCAATCACGAGCCCTTGCCTTTTGCCAGCGTATTGGTTAAAGGCACAGGCACAGGCTGCACAAGCAATGCAGAAGGTTATTACAGATTGACTTTGCCAGCAGGCACTTATGAAATTGAATTTCATTTTTTAGGTTGCCAAAAGCACACAAAAAAAGTTATACTGAACAAAAACATGCAATTAAATGTGCAACTTGAAAGTGAAGGTGTTCATTTAAAAGAAATTGAAATTCAGTCAGGCGAAGACCCCTCCTATCCGATTATTCGCAAAGCCATGCAGCAGCGCGAATTTTATTTAAAACAAGTTGAAGCCTATACTTGCAATACCTACATAAAAGGCCTCCAAAAAATTGTTGCGCTTCCTAAAAATCTTGATAAAGTGCTAAAGTTTTTTGGTGGGAAAGGTTCCGACACTAACCAATTAAAAGGCATTGTGTATTTATCGGAAAGTGAAAGTCATTATTATTTTAAACAGCCCCGTCAAATTCATGAAGAGATGTACAGCAGCAAGGTAAGCGGCAATAGTCAATCGTTTAGCTTTAACAAACTCAGCGATATGGCAATTAACTTTAATCAAAATTTGGTCGATTTACCCGGATTAAGCGACAGGCCATTGATTTCTCCCATACACCACAATGGTTTTTTGTGGTACCGGTATTATTTGTTGGATATTGATTCGAGTGAGCATAAAAAGGTTTACAAAATAAAAGTGGTACCAAAACGCAACAATGAACCTTGTTTTAAAGGCGTTGTTTACATTCAGGATAGTTCTTACAGAATCACCGGCGTGGATGTTCGACTCGACAAATCGAATAAAATAAATTTTGTGGATACACTTTATATTAAACAAGTGCATGCCTCTATTTTTTCGGATAGTGTTTGGATGCCGGTGAATTTGAATTTGTCGTTTGACTTTAAACTATTTGGCGTAAAGGGATATGGTTACTTCAATGCTTTTATCAGAGACTATCAACTAAATGCACAAGAGGTTCATACTCAGAACAAAAACGAAGTGCTTCGTATTGGTAAAGATGCCGCTGAAAAAGACACGGCTTACTGGCGGCAAAATCGGCCAATGCCTTTAACGCTTGAGGAGATGGCGGATTACAAATTGAAAGACAGTTTGAAGAAAGTGATGGAAAGCAAAGCTTATCAAGACTCAACGGATAAAGCAAGAAACAAGTTTGAATGGATGAATTTAATATCGGGTTATACTTACACCAACACCGCGCAAAAAATAAAAATTAGTTTGCCCGGTATTGTGAATAGTGCCGTGCAATACAATACAGTTGAGGGATTAAATTTAAGTTACCAATTTGATTTGGAAAAAACGTACAAGGACAAACGCAAAAAAGAACTGAGCGGGAAGGTTAGGTATGGTTTTGCGAATACCTTGTGGGGCGGTGAAATTGGTGGGCAGTACTTTTTTAATCCCAAAAAAAATGCGCGAGTGGGTTTTGCAATTAAATCAATTGTAGAGCAATACAACAACCAAAACCCAATCGCAGCAATTGTGAACAGCTTTTATACTTTGTTGTTGAACGACAATTACATGAAACTGTATAAAGAAAGTGCCGTGGAGGCCAATTATTTTTCGGAAATAAGCAATGGACTTTATTGCCGTGGCATTTTAAAATATGCGCAACGCGATCCTTTGCAAAATAAAAGCGATCTATTATTAAAAGATGATATCCATAAACTATTTACACTTAACAACCCAAACATTGGTTATTTGAATGACTCGCTTTCGCCATCAAACCATGCATTTACGGCGGAGATAAACTTTTTAATTCGTTTTAATCAAAAGTATTATTCTTTGCCTGAACAAAAAATGGTGATTGGCACCAAATATCCCAAGTTAAATTTGGGATATAAAAAAGCCATTCCATTGCAGGCATTTGATGCCAATTACGATTTAATCAGTTTAAGTTTATACGATGACATCAAACTAGGATTGCTTGGCAAGTTGTCGTACCGCATAAAAGCCGGAGAATTTATCAATCACAAAAAATTATATTTTACCGACTTCAAGCACTTTATGGGCAACCAAACAATGGTGAACACCAATGATGTATTGGGCAGTTTCAGGCTACTGCCCTACTACCAATAAAGTGCTGATGTTTGGTATTTAGAAGCCCACGCTGAGCAACATTTTAGAGGTTCCATTTTGACTAAAATTCCACTCTTAAAAAAATTACCGGTGCAAGAAGTGCTTGGTGTTCATTTTTTAAGGAACAATCGATCAAAAGCCAATTATGTAGAATTGAACTTTGGTTTGGAGCGCATTTTTAAAGTGTTGCGTTTTGATTATGTTTTGGCTTATTCGGGGGAGCAGCATTTAAAATCAGGATTTACATTTGGATTAAATCTATCGTTTTAGCTTTTTGCTT
This sequence comes from Bacteroidota bacterium, assembly GCA_037127575.1. GTDB lineage: Bacteria > Bacteroidota > Bacteroidia > B-17B0 > Aurantibacillaceae > Aurantibacillus. The sequence goes on from JBAXXZ010000187.1 coordinate 2,606, forward strand.
CTCATTAATTTTTGGACTAACTTTAAAATATGAAGTTAAAGGCAGTTTTACTTTTTTTTATTTTGAATTTGCCAGGCCTGAACTTTGCACAAATTTCACCTACTGATCCCGAGTTTGAAGCCATACCAATAGGCATTAAAGAGCAATTGGAAAATACTTTGGAAAGCCAGTTAACAATGCCGAAAATACTCTTGAACACCAATTATACTGAAAAGGTGATTGTGTATTTAAACATCGATTCAAGCGGGCAGGCATACCACATTAAGTTTGATAAAGGACTGAATAATTTGATGCGTTTGGAATTGACCAAGATATTAAAGCTGATGCAATTTAAGCGCACTTTGCACATTAATAATGAAGAAGCGCCGTATTTCATTGCTTTTCCTTTGGCGGCACACCATTACCTAAAGTATAAAAAACAAAAACAAAAAGACATTGTAAAAAGCAAATTGGAAAGAGACAGTTCGATGATTGTGTATTCAATAGCAGATGTGTCACCGCTGTATTTTAAGAATGGAGATGAGGGTTTGCAGGAGTATTTTTTAACTGAATTGGATTATCCTAAAATGGCCATGGAGCAATCGATTGAAGGCACAGTGATATTAAGCTTTGTTGTTGAAACCAATGGTTATGTTGGTAACATTGAAATTAAAAAAGGCGTGAATGGTGGTTGCACAGATGAAGCCATTGCCTTGATTAGAAATACACGTTGGCAGCCCGCCGAAAAGGCTGGTAAACTGGTGCGTTACAAGGTGACTTATCCAATTACTTTTAGTTTGGTGAACAAAAACAAAGCGAATCAAGCACAAACAATTGGCCAATAATTTATTTGTCCATTCGATTGAACAATTTCAAAGCTTTGGCTTCTTGTTCTCGCATTTCAAGAATGTCTTTTTTTGATTTATCCTTAAACCCTAACAAGTGAAGGAGTCCGTGCGCCATTACACGCTGCAATTCATTTTCAAAAGGCACTTTAAAATTGGCGGCATTTTCATTTACGCGTTCAGTGCTGATGATGATGTCGCCTGAAATCACCGGCCATTCGGAATTATCGAAAGTAATAATATCCGTATAAGTATTGTGATTTAAATAATTCTGATTGTACTTTAATAGTTCGGCATCGCTGGTGAATACATAATTAATTTCGCCGGCTTGTTTTTTTTGATTGAGAATGATTTGATTTAACCAACGTTTAATTTTTGTTTTGCCCTTTAACTTAAATGTTACATCACTATTTTGAAAAGTAAAAGCCATGCTTAGTTGTTTTGGGTATCCACAATAATGGGTAATTGTTGCTGGTTGTGTTGCTTAATAATTTCTTTCACCAAATGTGTTGAAGCAGTTAGTTTTTGAACATTGATGTAATAAAGCTTTTGCCCATTCATCACGATAGGAATAACTTGGCCTGCTTCATTTATTTCGTTTTGAAAATACACTTCCGCCTGTTCTTCATCAATGGCATGGTTTTGAATATCCTTGCTTAATTTTTGTGTTTGGTTGTTGATTAATTTTAATCGGTTTAAAAGTTTTGTTCTATTCGACATATACGCCAAAAGCGACTCCCCGCTTTCAAAAAAACCGCTGATTTCAATGGCTTCAGATTTTGACAAAGTATCGATTAGTTTGGTATTGATAAACTGTGCATAAATTTGGTATGTTTTTAGCAGCTTGTTGATGGCGGTTGAATCATTTTTTTGCAAAGTTTGAGTGGCGGCATTTACGGCACCTCCAAGACTATCAAGTGTTTTAATTTGATGTTTGGAATGATCATTCAAGCCACAGGCTTGTGATAAAAAAATAATTAAAAGCGCCGATAAAATTTTAGCCGCTTGTTTCATTAATTAATGATGTCAAAACCACAATAAGGCACAAGGGCTGTCGGTATTTTGATGCCTTGCTCGGTTTGGTTGTTTTCAAGCAAAGAAGCCACTATACGAGGAAGCGCTAAGGCGCTGCCGTTTAAGCTATGCGCCAACTGGGTTTTCCCTTTTTCGTCGCGGTACCTGCATTTTAAACGGTTGGTTTGAAAAGTTTCGAAATTACTTACGCTACTAACTTCCAACCAACGCTTTTGGGCAGCAGACCAAACTTCCAAATCGTATGTTAATGCACTGGCGAAACTCATGTCTCCACCACATAGTCGTAATACACGGTATGGCAATTCTAATTCCTCGAGCAAAGCGGCCACGTATTTAAGCATGTCTTCGAGTATGTCATAACTTTTTGTTGGATGTGCAATTTGAACCAATTCAACTTTATCGAATTGATGTAATCGATTGAGGCCGCGCACATCTTTTCCATAACTGCCCGCTTCTCTTCTAAAACAAGGTGTATAACCACAATTCTGAATTGGAAAATCACTTTCTTTTAAAATTACATCACGGTAAATATTGGTGATGGGTACTTCGGCAGTAGGAATTAAGTATAACTTATCCACACC
>JBAXXZ010000188.1:0-5035 GCA_037127575.1 Bacteroidota bacterium
TGGCAAAAATTATCAATATGGTAGCAATCATTTTTATCGAAATTATTATACACGTGAAAGTAATCAGGTTTTGTATTTATATAATGCAGGAAAATTTGATACTGTGGCAAATTACAATGCTAAAATCGTTGATAAATGGATAAAGTCGGTTCCGATAAATTGTAACAAGAGGATAGTTATAACAGTGTTAGATACCGGAAGCATCTTATTAAATAATCTGCGGTTAAAAACTATAAAAATTACCTACAACGATTCAGCTTACATAGGCTTAGGCGGGCCATCTTCAAATACATACAAAAAATACACTTCAACATACATACTTACAGAAAAATTAAATTATCTAAATACAAATAGGGAGTTTTTGGACATATTTGATGATTTATGTGAACCTAATTTAGCAGGAAACAATGATAATCCTTCAGTAACTTTTAGGTGTTATGAAGACAATAATTTCCCAACTTATTCAGCTGCATCAGCATCTTGCAATGACATCACCGGTATTGGAATACTTAAAACGAGTGATGATTTAATTAGACTTTCACCTAATCCAACTTCTGGATTTTTAAGGGTTCAGTTAGTACAACCCTCAACAATCAAAATATTTAACGTTCAAGGCACAATTGTGTTTGAACAAAATTTGAATGAGGGTGATCAAAAACTTGACCTAAATTTTCTTCAAAATGGCATTTATTTTATTGAGGTTTCCCACATGCTTAGTAAAACCAACCTAAAGTTTATAAAAGAGTAATTTTTTGTGTTTAAAAGCCATTCTTGAACCCATAAATAATTCCCAAATTATTATACTTTTGTGGCTCTTAAAAATTTATGGTTTTTAGCAGCATTACTTTTTTGGTTTATTTCTTGCCGGCCTTCCTGTTGCTTTACCATTTGGTTCCGCACAAGTTTAAAAACGCCCTTATTCTCTTGGCAAGTATCTATTTCTATTCTTGGGGTGGTCCAAAATTTGTATTTGTTATTTTAGGCACCACTTTTTTGGATTTCTTTTTGGTGAATGCCATGCATAACCAAAAAAAACAAGGTGCTAAAACCACATTTCTGGTTATTTCTCTTTGTCTTAACCTCGGCCTTTTATTTTATTTCAAGTATTGTAACTTTTTTATCGATAACCTCAATGCTTTGTTTGGCACCGAAATTACCTGGTTAAAGGTGGCCTTGCCCATAGGCATTTCATTTTACACTTTCGAAAGCTTAACTTACGTGGTGGATGTTTACCGAGGCATTCATAAACCTTTGAAAAACTTTTGGCATTACCAAACCTACATTTTGTTGTTTCCAAAATTAATTGCCGGTCCTATTGTTCGTTACCACGACATTGCCGATCAAATTACCAACCGCGAAAAAAACTACACAGCCTCGATTAAATTAAGCGGCTTTTTAATCTTTTGCATAGGCTTATCCAAAAAAACCATTATTGCCAATACCCTTGGTATGCAAGCCGATGCGGTGTTTAAACTGGCACCTGAACAATTGGATACAGTGGCAGCTTGGGTGGGCGCCTTGGCCTATACCTTTCAAATTTATTTTGATTTTAGCGGATACAGCGATATGGCCATTGGCTTATCAAAAATCATGGGCTTTAAATTGCCTGAGAACTTCAACAATCCATATGTTTCGGGAAGCATCACCGAGTTTTGGCGTCGTTGGCACATCACGTTGGGTGCTTGGATGAAAAACTATTTGTACATCCCATTAGGCGGCAATAAAGTATCGAAGTTAAAATTGTATCGCAATTTATTTGTGGTGTTTTTGTTATCGGGTTTATGGCATGGCGCCAGCTGGAATTTTGTTTTGTGGGGCGCTTACCACGGTGTGTTTTTGGTGATGGAACGCCTTTTTTTGGGTGATGTGCTTAAAAAATTAGGGAAATTTATTTCGGTGCCTTTTACATTTTTGGTTTTGGTAACAGGTTGGGTGTTGTTTAGAAATGAAGATTTGAGTTACGCTTTGAAAGTGATTCAACAGATGTTTAATTTCAATTTGGCAGATGGTAAGTTTGCTATGAACAATGATTTTATGATCATGGCCTTGATTGCTTTGTTCTTTTCGATGTTTACCCTTTTCACACCATTCAAACAATTTCAAGAAAAAGTTTATGGCGAGCAGTTTGAAGGTAAGGCACAATTGTATGCCGCCTTATTGGGCATAGTGTTGTTTTATGTGTCGCTTAGTTATGTGGCCGCATTAGATTTTAATCCATTTATCTATTTCCGATTTTAATGGCTGCAAAACAAAAAACATATTCATTGCTACTCGTGTTCATATTGCTGGCCATTTCGATGCCTGCATTATTGGCATGGATGAAGTTTGTAAACCGCGAATCGAAAGAAGATGTAACGTATAACAAACCAAATTTGGTGGGCTTGGTGATCAGCGACGATAAACCAAAATTTACTTTGAAAGAATGGTTGAGTGGCGATTATCAAAAGCTGAGTGATGATTACGACAACGACCATTGGAGTTTAAAAGAACTCATGGTGCGATTAAACAACCAATTTTATTACAAAGCTTTTAATCAAATTCGGGTAAATAATTTTGTGATTGGTAAACAAGATTATGTGTTTAGTGAAGGTTATATTTTTTCTGCTTTTGGCGATGATTTGATGAAAGAGGAAAAGGTGAAAGAATTATTGCGAAAGGCAAAAGTGGTGCAGGATACTTTAAAAAAGAAAGGCATCGATTTATTATTGGTGTATGCGCCAGGCAAGGGCATGGGCTGCCGCGAGTTTGTTGAAGATAAATATGTACACCTTTATGCGCATACCAATCACGATTTGTTTGCGTCAAACAGTAAACAGTTAGGCATTCAGTATTTGGATTTGTATACTTATTTTGAAAAATTAAAACCTGTTTCACCTTACCCTTTGTTCCCTAAATTTGGGCACCATTGGAGTTTTTATGGTGAGTGTTTGGCGGTAGATACCATTATTAAACACATTGAGACTTTGCACAATTGTGATATGCCTGGCATTAGATGGCAATCGGTTGATATAGTAGATACAGCCAGAAGTCGCGATGCCGATGTGCTTAAAAGCATGAATTTATATGCTAATCCTGAACAAAACATGAAATTGGCTTATCCCAATGTGCAATTTGAATCCGATAGCGGTAAAAGCATTACACGTGTATTAACTGTATCGGATAGTTATTGGTATGGTCCGGTTTACATGGGTATAGGTGTTAATTGTTTTGCAGGCGGTCAATTTTGGTATTATTATAACAAGGTAATACCTTCGCCAATTCAGGGACAGAAAGTAGAAGTATGGGAGTTGGATTTAAAAAAGGAAATTGAAAGCAATCAAGTGATTATGCTTTTGTATTCGGATGGTAATTTATCAGGATTTGGAAATAATTTTATTCCGGATGTTTACGAAATGTATACTTCGCCGAGCACCTTTTACAAGCGTTACGAGCGCAACAAACAAATTCAAAGTTTCGCCAAGCAAATACGCGAAACCCCTTTATTGCTGAAAAAATCAACAAGCTTAAGTGATGAACGGAATATTACTTTGGATAGTGCGATTCGATATGATGCAGCGAAGATGACTGGCTTGGGGAATTAAGAATTAATAATTGAGAATTAAAAATTAAAGTTAATTGATGGGAATGATGAAAAGAATAATAATGGTTTTGGTATTGATTGCCAATATGGTGAAGGCTGATGAGGGCATGTGGTTGCCGCAGTTGATTGAAGCGATGAATTTTGCCGACATGAAGAAAAACGGGTTTAAGCTATCGGCTCAACAAATATACAGCATCAACAAAGCCAGTATGAAAGATGCTGTGGCGATTTTTGGTGGTGGTTGCACATCAGAAGTGATTTCAACCAATGGTTTGATTTTAACCAATCACCACTGTGGTTACGGTGCTATTGCCGCATTAAGCACAGTTGAGAATGATTTTTTAAAGAATGGTTTTTTTGCTATGAGTAGTAGTGACGAAATTTATTGTAAAGGATTAAGCGTAACATTTATTAAACGAATTGATGATGTGACGGCGCAAGTTTTTAAAAATGTAAAAAGCGGTATTTCGGAAGTGCAGAAAGATTCTATCATGCAAGCCAACATTAAACGCATTGAAACAGAAGCCAAGGCCGGTAACCAGTATGAAACATTCGTACGTCCTTTTTATTATGGCAATGAATTTTATTTGTTTACCACCGAAGTATACAAAGATATTCGTTTGGTAGCAGCACCGCCTGAAAGCATAGGTAAATTTGGCGGCGAAACCGACAACTGGGTATGGCCACGTCACAATGCCGATTTTAGCATGTTTAGAATTTATGCTGATGCCAATAACAAACCGGCGGAATTTAATGGGACTAACAAACCTTATCATCCGGCTTACTCTTTTCCAATCTCACTAAAAGGGGCTGAATTAGGCGATTTTACCATGGTATATGGTTTTCCGGGACGTACACAAGAATATTTGACTTCATATGCCGTTGATTTATTGGTGAATCAACAAGATCCTTTGCGTGTTAAATTGCGTGAACAACGTTTAAATGTGATGGAAGTCGACATGAAAAAGAACGATACCGTTCGGCTGATGTATGCGAATCGTTATGCCGGTGTGGCCAACGCTTATAAAAAATGGAGCGGAGAAATGATTGGATTAAAAAAATCGGATGCCGTAAACAAGAAGAAAAAATTTGAAGCTGATTTTTTGAAATTGACAGAAAGTGATCCGGCCAAGAAGGAAAAATATTTTAATTTATTTAAGCAATTTGAAAAAGCCTTTGGCGATTACGCTCCTTTGAGTAAACAATACGATTATTACAGCGAGTGTTTGATGGGTGTTGATGGGTTTAGAATGGCGGCCGGTATTAGCAATGTAATGCTTGAATTAAAAAAGAAGCAAGCAGGAAAAGACAATAAGTTCGCAACATTAAGTAAAGAGGGAATTCCAAGTTTACCTTTTAAAAACTACAACAAGGCAACCGACAAAAAATTGTGTTTAACCATGTTGCAAACATATTTAAACGAAGTAGACCGCAGCTTAATGCCTATTTATTTGG
>JBAXXZ010000189.1:0-5002 GCA_037127575.1 Bacteroidota bacterium
GTTCTTGGCATTGTTTAAGGGCCAAATTGTGGCTGCTGAAGGAGAAACATTACCTGAAAACATCAATATTATTGTCACAGATAAATACACCAACGAAATTGTTGGCACTTACCGTCCACGTTTGGTTAACGGTACTTTCTCGGCCATTTTACCGCCGGGTCGTGAGTATAACTTTTCTTATCAAAACGATGCAGGAGAAGAATTTTACAATGAAGACGTTTATGTTACCAATGAACAAGCTTACCAAGAAATTAAGCGCGAAATTAATTTAGAGCCTGTAAAAGTTTCAGGCGGCAAGCTAAAAGTAAAACAAAAAACCATTGTGTTAAACACCATTGTATTAAACACCAACCGTTCGAAAAAATCGATTGCAGGTGCTAAAATTACGTTGGAGGATGAATCAGGCATCAAACAAACATTTGAAGCCAATAAAGCCGGTAAATACGAGGGTATACCTTTAGCTCCGGAAAAAAAATACGCCATTTATGCTGAAGCCAATGGTAAAAAATCGGCTACATCAAAGTTGAGCACTGTTGGTTTAAGAACAGCCAAAATATTTAATCAGGTGATATACTTAGACGGCAAGACCGAGAAGCACACTTCGAAAGAGCTTTTGCTTGACGTAATTGTTAAATCAAGCAAATCGAAAAAACCAATTCCAAATGCTTCGATTTTGTTAACCGATGCTGATGGAGAGAAATACCAAGTTACCACCAATAACAAAGGCGAAGCCAAAAGTATTGAGTTGAGTCCTGAAACCAAATACACTTTAATGGCAGATAAGGACGGTTTAATTTCGGATAAAGAAGGCTTCACAACCGGCCCATTAACCCAAGCCAAGCGCACCACCAAAACTTTGTTTATCAATTACGACGAAACAGCAGTGGTTACCAAGAGTGGTTTAAGTGTGGGCTCGGATGAATGCGGTCCGGAGGGCACTTACGCCATTTTCTATAAATACGGTAAACGTGACGTAGAGATTGATGAAGCATGTTGGGATCGTTTTGTAGAGTACATTGCTCAGGTAACAGCGAAAGATAAAATCACTATTACCATTCATGGTAGCGCATCATTTGTACCACGCAGAGCCAAAGGCGGCAATTTAGCCTTGGCACAAATGCGTGCCGACAATATGGAGAAAGCCTTGAAAGATAAGTTAAGCGCCAAGGGTGTGAAACTCTGGAAGGTGAAGATCAAGAAAACTTCTTCAGTGGGTGGCCCGCAATACAAAGGCGACTGGAAAATTGGTCGTGCCAAGTACGAGAAACATCAGTATGCAAAAGCCAAAGTAACGGTGGCTAAAAAATAAGCTGCCGCTGCTTTCGTTTTCTTGCTTTTGTTTTTAGTAATTTAGCCCCATGAATAAATCCGAATGGTATGTCGATTGGTTTAACTCGCCTTACTATCATCTATTGTACAATCACCGAAACGAAGCCGAAGCAAAATTCTTCATCGATAACTTGTGTCGTTTTTTAGCTTTGAACCAACATGAAAAGGTGTGGGATTTGGCCTGTGGCAAAGGGCGACATGCCTTGGTGTTAAATCAAAACCATTTAGATGTAAGCGGCACGGATTTATCGGAGAATAACATATCGGAAGCTTTAAAATCGGCTAAATCAGATTTGCATTTTTTTGTACATGATATGCGTACAACTTTTAAGGAAAATTATTTTTCGGCGGTGTTTAACTTATTTACCAGCATTGGTTACTTCGAAAAATTTGAAGACAACTATACGGTTTTTAAAAACGTGCATGCCTCATTAAAAGAAGGCGGTTATTTTATCATCGATTTTTTTAATGCAAACAAAGTGGTTGAAGGCATGCAAACTGATTACGATGAAGTGAGAGGTGATATTACTTTTCGCATCCACAAAAAAATTGCACACAAAAGCATTGTAAAACGAATTGAGTTTTGTGAAGCTGATAAACAAGTGCATTTTGAAGAAAGCGTATCGCTGTTAGGTAAAGATGATTTCGAGAAATTTGCAGCCCAAAGCAATTTTACATTGTTGCATGCATTTGGTAATTACAATTTGGAAGCATTTGATGAGAAAAATTCGGATCGATTAATTTTAATATTTAAAAAATAAAGTGGCAGGTTTAAGCATCTTCATATTATTGGTCATCCCTATTTTGGCAGCAGGCTTTACGGCCTTTGCCATACAAATTAAACAAAGTAATTTGCGCTTGATATTGGCATTTAGTGCGGCGTATTTGTTTGCAATATCAATCATGAATTTGTTGCCGGAAGCCATTCAAAATGCCAATGCCAAACAAATAGGACTGTTTATTGTGTTGGGCTTTTGCGTGCAATTAATTATCGATACCTTTAGTACAGGCATTGAACATGGCCATGTACATTTACACAACAACCATTGCGAAGAACATTTGCCTTACGGTATTATTGTAGGTTTGTGTTTGCATTCCTTTTTAGAAGGTTTGCCCATTTATAATTTAAATGCTCAAAATAATGAACACGTTAATTACCAATTGATACTTGGCTTGGGCATTCACAATTTGCCCATTACCATTGCCTTTGTATCCCTTTTAAAAGAACATCAAAAATCAATACGGAAAAACATACTTTTGTTATGCGTATTTGCGCTAATGACACCATTGGGTTATTTGGCCAGTTTCCTTTTGCAAAGCATTGGCTTAAGTAATTATGAAAATTACGCGCAATTGGCCTATGCACTGGTGATTGGCATTTTCTTGCACATATCAACCGCCATATTATTTGAAACCAGCGACCACCACAAATACAATGTGGCCAAAATGGTGGTGATGGCTTTTGGAATTATTCTAGCTTATATTATCAGTTAATGCAAAGTGAAACCTATTTTGTAGATGTGATTGTGCCCTTAGGGGTGCCCAACAAGTACACTTACAGAGTACCTACGGTCTTTAACGAACATTTACAAATTGGTTTACGCGTTTTGGTGCAATTTGGCAAGACAAAATTTTACACAGGCATTTTATATAAAATTCACCAGCAAGCACCTAAAGGATACGAAGCCAAATACCTTGAAGGTATATTGGATGAAAAACCCGTAGTGAACGAATTACATTTAAAGTTTTGGGATTGGATTAGCTATTATTACTGCGCCAATCCGGGAGACGTAATGAATGCCGCTTTGCCTTCGGGTTTAAAATTAAGCAGCACTTCGCATCTGCAGATTAATCCTGATTTTAACTTCGAGGAAATTGAGCACCATTTTTTTACCGAACGCGAACACCAGATATTGGATGCATTACAAGCCACCCCAAATTTATCATTCGATAATTTAGCAGAATTGCTTGGTGTTAAAACCGTGCAGCCCATTATAAACAAGCTCATCACCAAAAAAGCGGTATTGGTTTATGAAGACATTAAAGACAAATACAAAGCCAAACGCAAAAGTTTTTTACGTTTACAAAATGTGTATTTGGATGAAAAAGCTTTACACGAATGTTTAAATGCTCTCGAAAAAAAAGCCTTTAAACAAGCGGAAGCTTTGTTGTATTTTTTACACTTGAATAAACAAAGTGATACCGGTTGGGTGGCCAAACAAGAGCTAAGTCAAAAGGTTGATGCGGCGGCCATTGCAGCCTTAACTAAAAAACAAATATTAGAAGAAGAAAGTTTTGAGGTGGGCCGCTTGTTATTTGAAAAAGGCAATAACACCATTAAAGCCCTGAGCGATACGCAACAAAAAGTTTATACTGAAATTAAAAGTCATTTTGCTGAAGAGAAGCCTGTATTACTGCACGGGGTGACGGGTAGCGGCAAGACAGAAATATACATTCAACTCATTAAGGATGCCCTGGCACTAAACAAACAGGTGCTTTATTTGATACCTGAAATTGCATTAACCACACAACTCATCACCCGATTAAGAGCAGTGTTTGGAGAGATTGTAGGGGTTTACCACTCGCGCTTTAGCGAAAACGAGCGCGTTGAAATTTGGAACAATGTATTGGCGCAAGAGGGCGGCGACAATGAATCAGAAAATGTTTCTGAAAAACACTACAAAATTATTTTAGGTGCACGCTCAAGTTTGTTTTTACCCTTTAAAAACTTGGGTTTAATACTTGTGGATGAAGAGCACGACAGTTCATTTAAACAACATGACCCTTCGCCACGTTACCAAGCGCGTGATGCAGCATTGTATTTGGCCAATTTGCACCAAGCAAAAGTAGTGTTGGGAAGTGCCACCCCCTCGCTTGAAAGTATTTACAATGCGCAACAAAATAAATTTGCCCTGGTGAAATTACAAAACCAGTTTGTAGAAAGCGGTGGCACCACCATTGAAGTATGTGATTTAAAATATTTTGAAAATACGCAGCAAATGCATGCTTGCCTTAGCCGACCTTTGTTTGAGGCCATGGAAACTGTATTGGCAAAAAAAGAACAAATTATTTTATTTCAAAACCGAAGAGGCTTTGCACCCTACACCGAGTGCAAACAATGTGGTCATGTGCCGCACTGTGTGCAATGTGATGTGTCATTAATTTACCACAAACAACAACAAAAACTGGTTTGTCATTATTGCGGCTATTCGGTTACGCCGCCATCTACCTGCCCGGCCTGCGGCAGCAACCAATTGCATTACAAGGGCATGGGCACCGAAAAAATTGAAGAAGACATTGAGATATTGTTTCCAAAAGCGCGCATTGCCCGCATGGATTTAGACAGCACACGAAGTAAATATGCCTACAAACAATTGATTGATGATTTTGAGGCAGGTGAAATAGATATTTTAATTGGCACACAAATGGTGACCAAGGGCCTCGATTTTGAAAGGGTGAATTTGGTGGGTATATTAAATGCCGATTCGCTTTTAAATTTTCCTGATTTTCGTTCGTTTGAAAAAGCCTACCAATTAATCACACAGGTGCGTGGACGGGCCGGCAGAAGTAAAAGTAAAGGCAAAGTGTTTTTGCAAACCTCTCAACCAAAACATGCGGTGATTGATTTTGTGATTGAGAATAAACAAGCCGAGTTTTACGCTGCACTTTTAAC
>JBAXXZ010000190.1:0-4997 GCA_037127575.1 Bacteroidota bacterium
CTGTTACCGATGCAAATGCTTGTACTTCTAGTAACAGCATCACCATCACACAACCTACTGCTTTAAGCACTGCCACAACTATCAGCAATGTACTTTGTAATAGCGGCAGCACAGGCGCAGCCACTGTTACTGCATCAGGTGGTGTTACACCTTATGCCTATTTATGGTCTAGCGCTGCTACTACTTCAGTCATTAGCACTTTAAATGCAGGCGTAAGAACGGTAACCGTAACCGATGCCAATGCTTGTACCTCGAACAATACTGTAACCATCACACAGCCTACTGCTCTTTCTAGCAATACAGCAGTAGTGAATGTTTTATGTTTTGGTAATTCAACAGGCGCTGCTACACTAACAGCTTCTGGCGGAACAACACCTTATGCCTACTTATGGTCGAATGCAGCAACAAGTTCTGTAATTAGTACTTTAAACGCAGGGGTGAGAACCGTTACCCTTACCGATGCAAACGCTTGTACTATCTCTAACACAATCACCATCACCCAACCTGCTTCAGGTTTAAGCACTTCTACCACTGTATTAAATGTACTTTGTAATGGTAATAGTACCGGCGCTGCTACTGTAACTGCTTTGGGTGGAACTACTCCTTATACTTATTTATGGTCTTCTGCTGCTACCACCTCGGTGATTAGCACTTTAAACGCAGGTGCAAGAACCGTTACTGTTACCGATGCAAATGCTTGTACTTCTAGTAACAGCATCACCATCACACAACCAACTGCTTTAAGTTCTGCCACCGCAATCAGCAACGTGCTATGTAACGGCGGAAGCACAGGAGCGGCAACAGTCATAGCTTCAGGCGGTGTATCGCCTTATACTTATTCTTGGTCAACAGCGGCTACCACTTCGGTAATTATCGGATTAAACATTGGTGTTAGAACTGTAACCCTCACCGATGCCAATGCTTGTAATGCAAGTAATACCGTTACCATCATTCAACCAAGCGCACTTGCCACCGCCACTAGCATTAGCAATGTATTGTGTTTTGGCGGAAGCACCGGCGCAGCAACTGTAATTGCCTCGGGTGGAACAACGCCTTACACTTATTCTTGGTCAACTGCTGCAACTACATCAGTGGTTAGTGGATTGAACATTGGTGTAAGAACGGTAACCGTTAGCGATGCCAATGCTTGTACTTCTTCTAAATCCATCTCCATTTCTCAACCTACCGCTGCACTTGCAACCGCAACCGCTGTGTTAAACGTGCTTTGTAATGGTAATAGTACCGGTGCGGCTACGGTGACTGCTTCAGGTGGAACCTCTCCTTATACTTACTCTTGGTCTACCGCCTCTACTAACTCGGTGATTACCACGCTTAATGCAGGCACTAAATCCTATACAGTTACCGATGCCAATGCCTGCACAAACATTGGTAACGCTCTTATCACCCAACCTCCTGCTCTGTCATTAACAATTATCGCCAGCTCGCCAAGCATTTGCAGTGGTAATAGCACAACATTATCTGCTAATCCATCCGGTGGTGTTGGTGTTTACACGTACACTTGGACAGGTGGGCCTAACTCTGCCACCTTTGCTGTGAGTCCGGGAAGCAACAACAGTTATTCTTTAAATGTAAGTGATGCAAATAACTGTTCATTAAATACAAGCATTACAATAACAGTATCTCCTAGTCCTACCTTAACAGCAACCAATGGCACCATTTGTAATGGGTTTACATTTACATTAAGTCCAAGTGGCGCAAGCACCTATACTTATTCAGGAGGATCGGCTGTTGTATCGCCTTCATCAACCACTGTATATAGCATCACTGGCACATCTTCTGTGGGTTGTATAGGAACCAACATGGCTACATCCAGTGTTAGTGTGAACCAATTACCTGTTGTGAGTGCTTTGAGTTCGAACACATTCATTTGTATCAATGCTACTACATCTGTTAACGGTAGTGGAGCCAACACATATACTTGGAGTACAACCAATGGCACTGTGATTAATGGGCAAACTTTCTCTCCTACAATTACTGCCTCATACAGTGTTATCGGAACAAATACTTTAACCGGCTGTACCAGCACCAATGCTGCTGCAATAACCATTACTGTCAACCCTTTACCAATTGTTACGGTAGCTGCTACCAACAACACCATTTGCTTAAACAATACTGTGGCCATTACCGCAAGCGGTGCCAATACTTATACTTGGAATAACGGGGTGATAAATGGGGTGGTCTTCTCGCCTACAGCTACGAATTCCTATTCTGTACTTGCCACTGATTTAAATAATTGTAAAAACTCAAACACTATTACTATAACGGTTAACAGTTTACCGACAGTGAGTGCAAGTGCATCAAGCACATTCATTTGTATTGGCAATACCCTTACATTAAACGGAAGCGGAGCATCTACTTATACTTGGACCGGTGGGGTAAATAACAACACAGTATTTAGTCCTACTGCCACACTCACCTATTCTTTAACAGGCACCAATTCATTGAGTTGTATTTCATCCAACACTGCTGTGATAACTGTGACCGTGAACGCATTGCCTAGTCTTTCTCTCTCTTCTACCAGAAGTGTTATTTGCAGCGGTGATTCTATTGCCATGAATGCAAGTGGTGCAAATACTTATACCTGGTCTAACGGTAAAGCCAATAACCAATATTTTGTTCCGATCAACAATTCTTATACTGTAACAGCTACAGATGTGAACACCTGCGTCAATACTGCCGTGTTAAGCATCACCATCAATGCTTTGCCTACTTTGTCAATCAGTACGTCTAATTCACTCAGCACTAGTGGTCAAACCATTACATTGCTGGCGGCAGGGGCAAATACCTATACCTGGAACACTTCGGCGCTAAGCTCAACAATTGCTGTCAGTCCAAGTGTAACAAGTGTTTATTCTGTTGTTGCCATTGATTTAAATGGCTGTAAATCCACCAAAAGCTTCAGCCAACAAGTTACTGCGCTTCAACCTGGTTTATCGGTAAGTATTAAAATCACAACTGTTTCTTGTAAAGGAAAAAACAATGGCAGTATTCATATTGAGCCTGTTATTAATTACACCAATTACACTGTGCAATCTATTTGGGGATCAACCGTAAATTGCAAGAGCACTTATTGTAATCAAATCGACAGTTTGGTGGCAGGCAAATATCCACTCAGTTTAATTTACACTTATACTACACCTACTAATTTTGTGCATGTTGATACCATTGTTATTCCACCGATTGAAGTAATTGAAAATCCAGAATCTTGTGAACTGGTGATTTTCAACGGTATCACCCCTAACGGTGACGGCATTAATGAAGGTTGGCACATCACGAACATCGATAACCCTTATTATAAAAACAATAAGGTGACCATCTTTAACCGTTGGGGGGTGGTTGTGGCCGAAATTAAAGGCTACGATAATGTGAATCAATTCTGGCCTAAAAAATCGGACATGGATAAGCTTCCGTCCAGTACATACTTCTTCATCATCGATTTGGGTGATGGTTCAAAACTGCAAAAAGGATGGTTGGAATTGATTAAGGATTAATTTCGCATAAACAAAATTTTCGGTAAGGCTTCACATGTGGATTTAAACATGTGAAGCTTTTTTTTTTGATTGTCACTTTAACTGACAAAGCTCATTCATTTTGAACATTTTTTTCTAGGAAATTTAATTTTTTTTATTAAATTTATCGATCAAATAACCTCTTTTAACGAGTTGAAACATAATTTAGTATGGGTAAATCATTTGCTAAGTCCTTTTTTGCTTTTTGTTTTTTATTAAGCAGCTTTTTTATTAAATCTCAAACCGGCTCTGCTTTAAATTTTGATGGTTTGAATGATTATGTGAGCCGTGGAATTGTTAGTTCGGCCACCAATAGCATTACCATGCAAGCCCATGTGATAATGACCAATACCGGTTCGGTTGGACAAGTAGTTTTTTTTAATGGCAATACAGGTGGCAATGGTTATGGTTTGTATTTTCCTGCCAATAGCAAGGTGCTCAACCTTTTGCTTGGGGGCATTTCTTTGGCCTCAACCGGTTATTCGATCACCCTGAACCAATGGACAGAATTAACTTTAGTAATTCAAAATAACATTTGTTACGTTTATGTCAATGGTGTATCTGTAATGGTTTACGGCTCGGGCATTGCCGTGCCAAGCGGTAGTTTTTTAATAGGTGCTGATAATGCCGGTGGAAATAATTTCTTTGGTAATATCGATGAAGTAAGAGTTTGGTCTAAATCACTTAGTCAATGCGAAATTCAAACTTATTTAAACTGTGAAATTCCAACAACAGCAAGTAATTTAATTGCCAATTACCATTTTAACCAAGGTACTGCGGCAGGCACCAATACCGGCATCAATACTTTAATAGATGCATCCGGTAATAGCAACACATGTACTTTAAATAATTTTACATTAAGCGGTAGCACATCCAATTGGGTGAGCCCGGGAGGGGTGGTATCGGGCTACACAGTAACTTCAGCTCCAACTGCAACATTAGGCATTACAGGTAACGGCAATGCTATTTTAGCAGGAAGCAACACACCAAGCCTTAGCAATTTTACCGATATGGGTGCCAATACTACCCGAACCTTTGTGATAACAAATGTTGGCACCGGCACACTTTACATAGATAACATTTATTTTACAGGGACTAATGCCAGTTTGTTTAACTACACAACTAGCTATACCGGCACCATGGCAGCTTCAGGTACCAATACCGGGACCATTGTTTTTACGCCAACCGCGGCCGGAACTTTTACGGCTATTGCCAACATTATCAGTAATGATTGTGCGAACCCGAATTTTAGTTTTGTGGTATCGGCAAGTGCTTCAGCCGCATCGGCACTCAATTTAGATGGTGTAAATGATTTTATATCCACTACTAACTCTTCTTCATTTGCCCTCACCACGGCCGGTTGTGCCGAAGGCTGGTTTAAAACCACCGCCACCAATCAAATGGAGATTATGCGATTATACTCCGGTGCCGACAATGGTCTTGAAATGAGTATTAACAATGGCAAGC
>JBAXXZ010000191.1:0-4995 GCA_037127575.1 Bacteroidota bacterium
GAAGGAATAATAGTTATAGAATTTGGCTGTGTAATGCTAAAACTTTGTAGCGTTAAACAATTTAAATTATCTAAAAAAGACACTGTGTGCGAGCCTGCTGTTAAGCTGTTATTGACGGCAGCGCTTCCTGCAACGGGCGACCATGTATAAGTGTAAGTGCCTCCACCCCCAGTTACTGAAACAGAACCAGTGCCATTGTTCAAGCCAAAACAATTCACATTGGTTTGTGTGGCCACAACCACTATTGAACTTGGCGGCACAATGGTTGCCGAAACTGTTGCATTACAACCATTGGAATCGGTAATGGTGGCGGTTATTGGTCCGCCTACCAAATTGGTAGCAGTAACTGTTGAACCGGCTGTTGCTGTAAATGACTGGCTATTACTAAAAGCCACGGTATAATTAGGCGTGCCACCCAAAGGCGCTACAGTAAAAGACCCATTGGTTGAAGTATGACAAGTGGGATTTGAAAAAGATGTTAATGCCCCAATTCTCGCGGTAGTATCCAAATTAAAAATAGAGGTATGCGTACAACCAATTGAATTGGTAACTGCAACGGTTTGATCACCCGAACATAAATTATTTAATGTAACATTAAAGGCGCTGCTGCTAATACCGGTAATCACAGTAGGTGTGCCCGTTCCAAAAGGTGTTAATGTAAGCGATACAGGATAGTTTAAATCATATACGTTTCCAGTTACTGTGCCATTGCACAAACCAAAACAACTGGGCAAAGTTTGAAAAATGGGTTGAAAGGTATAATTGGCCGTGGAAGGTGGGAGAACATTGATATTTGTGTAAATGGCATTTGAATTCACAGTAGAAGAAGCCACCGTAGAAAAAATCCTTACGGCATAATTGGCACCACAAAACAAAGGTGCGCTATTAAAAAAACAGGAATAGGTGCCCGGTCCCGGTACAATTGTTTGCGTAATCGAAGGGCAATTGGCGATTGGTGCAATGTTTGTAAATCGAATGACTGTACCGGTTGTAGTAGGGCATGTTGCGGGTATGATGACTTGATATCCGCCATTGGTTGTGCATGACTGAAATAAGGTAACCGTGGCATTACACTGGGCAGAACCAACAAGACCTAACAAGGTAAGGACAATAACAAGAAATAGCTTTCTGTAATGTTTAGCCATATTATTCACTAACTTTACGAAGTTAAGATCATTGTAAATCCCAAGATACAAAAAATTATTATGTAATCAACATTTTCTATGTTTGTAACTATAAAACACAGAAAATAAATCCCCCTTTAACCTACATGAAAAACGAAGCACTAAATACTTGGACCACCTTAGCAGAGGAAGTTAAATTTGAGACGCCTTGGATAAAAGTGACGAAGTATGATGTGTTAAATCCTGCCGGAAAGGGCGGTATTTACGGTGTTGTTAGTTTTAAAAACCTTGCTGTAGGTGTTTTGCCAATTGATGCTGATGGCTATACTTGGTTGGTTGGTCAATGGCGCTATCCATTAAAACAATACAGTTGGGAGATCCCTGAAGGTGGATGCCCTTTGGGTACAGATCCCCAGGATACTGCCATTCGGGAATTAAAAGAAGAAACCGGTTTGGTTGCCAAAAACATACGTGAATTGGCAAGGCTGCATACAAGTAATTCGGTATGTGATGAATACGGGTTTTTATACATCGCCACAGGCCTGCATCAAGAGATGGCGGAGCCGGAAGAAAGTGAGGACCTTAAAATAAAAAAGCTGCCATTTACCGAAGCATATCAAATGGTTTTAAACGGAGAAATTACTGATTCACTGAGCATGATTGCCATTTTAAAAGCCAAAATTTTAATGGATGAAGGACAAATCACCGTTTAAATTTAAGCACTATTTGTATTTATTTAATGCCCATAGGCTTTTACCATGAAATCAATGAAAAATTTATTTATACTTTTACGGTCTATCCTATGAAAACGCTTGTAGAAAATTTCACACAACAATTGAAGGAAGCAAAAACCATTGCCTCCAAAGCCATTATTTCAAATCAAAATAGTATTCATAATGTACTTATCACCGGTTTAGGTGGATCAGGCATTGGCGGTACAATTTTATCGGAAGTGGTATCTAATTATTGCAAAGTGCCCATTACTGTAAACAAAGATTATTTTATTCCAAACTTTGTTAACGAAAGCACGCTGGTAATTATTTCGAGCTATTCAGGTAATACAGAAGAAACCTTGGCAGCGATGGAAATGGCCATTCAAAAAAAAGCGCAAATAGCATGTGTTAGCAGTGGCGGCAAAGTGTTAGAATTAGCGAAGCAACACCAGTTTGATTTTATCGAAATTCCGGGCGGTCATCCGCCACGTTCTTGTATCGGCTATTCACTTGTTCAATTGATACAAATTTTTATTTCAAAAGGATTGGCTGATCAATCTTTGATGCATGACTTGGATAAGGCCATCCTCTTGCTAGACCAACATGCTATGTCAATTCAAGTAGAAGCAAAATCTATTGCTGAAAAATTGCATCATAAAATTGCAGTAATATATTCACTTGGCACATGTGAAGGGGTAACGGTTCGCTTTAGGCAGCAGATAAACGAAAATAGTAAAATGTTGTGTTGGCATAACACATTTCCTGAAATGAACCACAACGAATTGGTGGGCTGGACAGAAAAGAACGAGATGTTAAAAGTGATTACATTTCACACCGATTTTGATTATGCCCGCACCAAAAAGCGTTACGAAATATGCAAGCCATTATTCGAATCACTTTCTTCAGGCGTGATTGATCTTTATGCAAAAGGAGAAAGCAAATTGGAACAATTTTTATACCACATACACATTGGCGATTGGATTAGCTGTTACTTGGCCGACCTTAAAGGTATTGATGCCGTTGAAGTGAATGTGATTAATAAATTAAAGAATGAACTGTCTAATTTTTAGTCAGTTTTTCTTTTTCTAATCTAACCCAAGATTGAAAAATAAAAAAATTATATTTCAAGATTTAGGTTTACTCGACTACAAGCAATGTTGGGATTATCAGGAAAAACTATTCAATGAGGTGGTGGCGATTAAAACTGCCAACAGAGAATTAAGTCCCGATGCCCAAATAGCTACTCCAAATTATTTGTTATTCGTTGAGCATCCGCACGTTTATACCTTGGGTAAAAGTGGCGATGAAAAAAATTTATTAATCAACGAACAGGAATTACAAAACAAAAAAGCCAACTATTATAAAATCAACCGCGGTGGAGACATCACATACCATGGTCCAGGCCAATTGGTTGCTTACCCTATTTTGGATTTGGATAATTTTTTCACCGATATTCACCGGTACTTAAGGTACCTCGAAGAAACCATCATGCTTACCTTGAAGGATTATAAAATTGAGAGCGGCAGAAGCAAAGGCGAAACCGGCGTTTGGCTTGATTCGGATGATTTGCAAAAAACTAGAAAAATATGTGCAATGGGCGTACGCTGCAGCCGCTGGGTAACCATGCATGGTTGGGGATTTAATGTGAATGCTGATTTAAGTTATTTCAATAATATTATCCCTTGTGGCATCCAAGATAAAAAAGTGACAAGCTTGCAAAAAGAATTGGGACACAGCGTTAACATGCAAGAAATAAAAGAAAAGCTAAAAGGCCATTTTGAAAACTTGTTCGAGGCAGAATTAATTGAACATTCAGTTCAACATAACATACAGCTTTAAAACGGATTTTGTTTTCGAATTATTTTAGAAAATATTTTTGGCATAAAGCGTTTCAACCACACCGCCTTTAATTCTTTTCCGCCTACAAAAATTTCCTCATCACCGTTTTGCATTGCATGTATTATTTGCTTAGCACAGGCTTCCGCTGTCATGGCATTTTCATGACTTGGATCCATTTGATTGTGTTTTTCACCTTGGTTTGATATGGCATTAAAGGAGATGTTTGTCTTCACTTTTCCTGGACAAACCATTAAAGTTTGTATGCCTTTTTTTTCTGTTTCCAAACGAAACGATTCAAAATAACCATGAAGCGCATGTTTTGCTCCACTGTATGAAGATCGCAAGTAAAATCCAAATTTTCCGGCAATGCTGCTAATCACAACAATTTGCCCTTTCTTTTGACGAAGCATGTAAGGTGCTACAGCCTTGGTTAAATTAACTGCCGAAAAATAATTCACCTCCATGATGTCTCTTTCAACATCTGAAGCAGTATCGAGCGCGGCACTTCTTTGACTGAAGCCACCATTGTTAATGAGTACATCCACTCTTCCAAACTTATTGATTACCTGCGCTGCGAGGCCACTTGCATTTGACGTATCTTTTAAATCAAATGCTAATACCATGATGTCGAGCTCAGGCAAATTGGTTTGTGCAGCAACTTTTTTTAAGGCATCTTCTTGTCGCGCCGATAAAATTAAACGCGCTTCTTTTTTAGCCAATTCTAAAACCAGGGCTTCACCTATTCCGGATGATGCGCCGGTAATCCAAATAACCTTATCTTTTAAATTATTCATGCAACTAATTCGATGATTTTTTGAGGTGAAATACTTTGAATGCAATTACAATCTTCTCCTTTTTGACATTTCTCGCATTCAGAATCAAATACCAAATAATGTGCCTTTGCACCAAGCGGCGCCCAGCGTCCGGGGTGCATTGGCCGCTTTGAAGTAAATAAACCAATGCTTTGTTTGTTTAAGGCTGCAGCAATATGTAGCGGTCCGGTACTTGCCGCAACTAACACATCACAGTTTGCAATAAAAACAATAAATTCTGCTAAATTGAGTTTACCTGTAATATTGATGGCGCTAGTATTATTGGCCAAAAATTCCGGCATCTGTTCAGCATCTTGCTTGGTTCCACTAATAAAAACTTGAAACTGATTGCTTGGCAAATGTTGAATCAACTCCGCGAAATTATCAAGCCCCCATTCTTTTGCACTTCCTCTTGATTTGGGATGAAGAATGATTTTCTTTTTGGCCGGATCTAATATTTTCAAAAGATCATATTGCAAATTTGGCACTTTTGAAAAACCATAATAT
>JBAXXZ010000192.1:0-4992 GCA_037127575.1 Bacteroidota bacterium
CGCAATGGCTCATCAGTATTATGATTACGATGAATGGTGGCCAAAATAAATTGGTTTTTTTGTAATTGTAATTTTTGAAGGATGCTTGTCTTTTGATCGGCGAGTTCACTAAAAAATAAGCTGTTGTCATACATTACATCACCGCTGTGATAAATTTTGGGATTATCAGCATGGTATGGATCGCTATTGTCTTTTTTAAATCCCTCATTGATTAAATTTTTGAATCCTGTTTGTGTTGGCGAAAACAACAAGGTGCTAACATGATCGCACATGATTCGGTTAATTTCTTCGGGCATCGATTTATTAAATGACCGCAAGCCTGCTTCAATGTGAATGACAGGTAAATTTAATTTGGAGGCGGCAATGCCACCTGCTAAGGTAGAGTTTGTATCACCATACAATACAATGGCATTGGGCTTTTCATCCAATATTATTTTCTCAATACCAATAATCATGGCTGCAGTTTGGCTGCCATGTGAGCCCGAACCAATGTTTAAATTGTAATTGGGTAAAGGAATGCCTAATTCTTCAAAAAATACTTGGCTCATATTGGCATCATAATGTTGCCCGGTGTGCACAATAATTTCTTGAATTTGACTTGAATAATTTTTATGAATGGCGCGACTAAAAGCTGCGGCTTTAATAATTTGTGGTCGCGCACCAATAACGGTGATAATTTTAATCATTTATCGATCTAATTTATTTACAATAGTCCTTCATCGGCAAAGCTAAAATATTTTCCTTCACCAACGATGATGTGATCGAGCAAAGATATCTCTAATAAATTAAATGCCTCTTTTAATTTTCGGGTAATTTGTTTGTCTTGATCACTTGGATTAACTTGCCCGCTTGGATGGTTATGTGCAATAATTACACCGCTGGCAGCGTTTTCGATGGCCGATTTGCAAATTAAACGAACGTCAACAACGGTACCTGCAATCCCGCCTTTACTTAGATTTTGTTCTTTTATTACTTGGTTTGCGCGATCCAATAAAAGAATCCAAAATTCTTCATGTGCCAAATCACTTAATTTTTGAACGAGCAATAGGTATGCGCTATTGCTGGAAGTTATTTTTACTTTTTGTATTTCACTGCTCTCCCCTCTTCGTCTTCCCAATTCAAAGGTAGCAATAAGGTTTGCTGCCTTTACTGATCCAATACCCTTGTATTTTTTTAATTCATGCATGGATGCCCTAGCCAAGGTGTTCAAATTATTTTTATAATCACCAAGTAAACGCTGCGCCAATTGCACTGCTGTTTCCTCTTGATTGCCCGAACCAAGCACAATGGCAATGAGTTCGGCATCGCTTAAATTATTACGACCTAAATTATTGAGTTTTTCGCGTGGACGATCATCTTCAGCCAGTGACTTTATGTTTAAATGTTTAGAAGTTTCAGACATATTTGGGTTTAATTTAAAATCATTCTATAATTTTGAAACGATGTCGTTTTTTAAAGCAGAATCAATAGGTGTACTAAATATTAAAGATTTCAGGCACTTTATTTTGGCCCGATTTTTTTTAACACTGGCCATTCAAATGCAGTTTAGTACCATCTATCTTCAAATATATTATGAATATTCAAAACAAGAAATAATATTGGGGTTAATTGGATTGACTGAAGCAGTGCCTTACATTTTGATTTCCTTCTACAGCGGGCATTACGCCGATAAACACCGCAAAAAGGATATTTTACTCACAGCGGTTTTCCTCTTATTCACTGGGGCTCTATTTTTGTTTTTAAATGCACACAATGCTGTTCAATTGATGCGTGAATTGGGTTTAACTGTGTTATTTGTGATTGTATTTATTTTTGGATGTATCCGTTCGTTTTTAGGTGCTTCAACCAATCCCTTTATCAGCCAACTTGTACCAAGGCATTCATACACACACTCTGCAACATGGAACAGCACTGCTTGGCATGTGGCTTGTATATTGGGACCAATTATTGCTGCTTTAATTTATGGCTTTCAAAATCATTACAATGGTGCCTGGTGCCATTTTACTGAGATGTTATTCTTTGCATTATCGTTTTACTTTTTTCTTAAAATTAATAACAAAGGATTACCCGAAAAAAACGCGCAAGAGGAAGGGGTTTTGGCCAGTATTAAAACAGGGCTGCATTTTGTGTTTAAGAACAAAATGGTTTTAAGTGCATTGTCATTGGATTTATTTGCCGTTTTATTTGGAGGCGCAGTGGTATTGATTCCGGCCTTTACAGATAAAGTGTTGCATTTGGGACCGCAGGCTTACGGCTTTTTAAGAACCGCACCCGCCATTGGGGCTGTGGCCATGGCAACAGTCATGGTCATTTATCCGCCTTCTAAAAAAGCTGGTAAAGCCTTGTTGTGGTCGGTTTTCGCCTTTGGCGTTTTTACCATTTTATTTGGCCTTTCAAAAACATACTGGATGGCTTTTTTAATGTTGTTTTTTACAGGCGCGTTCGACAATGTGAGTGTGATTGTTCGCCACAGTATTTTGCAATTACAAACACCAAATGCTATGCGTGGAAGGGTGAGTGCCATTAACAGTATTTTTATTGGCAGCAGCAACGAAATTGGCGCGTTTGAAAGTGGCTTTGCTGCAAAAATATTTGGTTTAGTACCTTCCATTATTTTTGGCGGAGGCATGACTATTTTGGTGGTGTTGGGTATTCACAAAATAAATCCGAAGCTGAAGGATTTGGACATATCAAAAATTTAAAAATTTTTTATAGCGCTAATTCCCGCGTTATAAACGTAAATTGATTTATTCATGGTAATTGGCACAAAAATAAAATTGATACTGTGAAAATTTTAATTTAAGCTACAGGCATTTCGCGTTTGTGAAAACTTGTACTTTTGACTAAAGTAATTTTTATATTTTAGACCAGTTTAATATATACCTCAAAACAAGATGACAAAGCCAATGGATCACTTTGAAATGCAGGAATTTTTGAACGAGGCTTACTTTAAGTATAACCAAAAGAACTTCATTGCAGATGACCCAATTTCGGTGCCACACCGCTTTTCAAAAAAAGAGGACATAGAGATTTCTGCTTTTTTAATGGCCAGCCTTGCATGGGGCAATCGCAAATCCATTATTCAAAATGGAAACAAACTCATGGCTTGGATGGATGAAAATCCGCATGATTTTATATTAAACCACAGCGAAAAAGATCTAAAACCGTTTAGCAAATTTGTGCACCGCACATTTAACGGAACTGATTGTGTGTTTTTTGTAAATGCCTTGCAAAATTTGTATCGTTATTACGGGGGATTAGAAGGTGCATTTACCGATAAAGAAAACGATGGCAATATTAGGCTTAACATTATGGCCTTTAGAGGAAAATTTTTGACTGTTAAACACGCTGTTCGCTCAGAAAAACATATTTCAAATCCCGATAAAAATTCAAGTGCAAAAAGATTGAGTATGTTTCTGCGATGGATGGTAAGAAATGACAAGAAAGGTGTAGATTTTGGTATTTGGTCGAGCATTTCGGCGTCGCAACTTTGTTTACCATTGGATGTACACACAGGCAATGTAAGCAGGCAATTGGGCTTATTAAAGCGTCAACAAAATGATTGGAAAGCCGTAGAAGAAATTACAAATGTTTTAAAAACTTTTGATTCGGGTGACCCAGTTAAATATGATTTTGCACTTTTTGGTTTGGGTGCAAATAAAGACCTTGATTTTTAGTTTGAATCGCTTTTGCAAAAAAAATGATAATTCAAACCTGGCAGCATAAAAAAGGCGACATTTTCCACAGCATAGATTTCTTAGAACAATAAAAAAGCTGTTCAAAGATGAACAGCTTTTTTAAATAATGAGATAGGAAAATTAATTTGAAAGACGAACTCTTAAATCTCTGATTCTTTCAGTAATTAATTTTGATTTTGGTTCATCCATTTCTTTTACATCTTTCACATCACTAATGAACTTATGAATTTCTTTCAAATCTTTAACTAGCGTTTGATATTCATTATCACCTTTATGGTCTTCTAACATTTTAATAATATTCCCTAAATGGAAACGCTGATCCCATATCAATTTATTCATTTCAGGTTTTGCTGCAGGATTTACTTCAGCTGCCTTGGTGCTAAGGTACAACACTTCCACCCAACTTCCTGTAAACACTAAGGAAGCTACGTATACGCGTTTGTTTGTTCTTAAGTATTCATCGCTTCTTTCGTATATATCATCTAAAACAGCAAACAAACTATCCCTATTGCTCAAATTTACTTCAGCCCTCTTACCTACCATTCCTGCAATAGTGTTTTTAAGCCCTAAACCATCACCTAAAATCATCACACATTTTAAGTATTCAAGTACATCAGAACCCATGTTGTTTACTACGGCGTAGGCCATGTCGATATTGTAAATACCCAAATTAACTGCTTTTTGAAACTCAGAGGGTAGTCCGCCGGCTTTACCGGGCTCGTTTAAAATAGATTTGTCGTATGATTTCGACATTTTTTTGATACCATAAATTAATGAAGCCGGAGAAGGAATATTGGCGACAACAAAATCAAATTTAAATAGCACTGTATCATCAACAGTTACAGCCGTAGTATCCTGAATTGCTGCAGCAAGTGAGTCATGATTGTCGTGGCTGTTTTCTGAATCCTTCGATCCACCACATCCCGAAAACACAAATGCGCTTAAGGCAAATGCACCAATGGTATTTACTATTTTCATCATAATTACATTAAATTTTTATAAGAATAATCAATCAAATTTAGCAGATGACAGTGGTTTAGGAACAACCATGCTTGTAAATCTACTAACACAACAAAGTTCATAATCCTGATTTCGAATTTCAATTTGCCAAGTATGCAATTTTCCCCCGGTTTTAATGGCTGTGCAAGTTGCGGTAACAAAGCCTTGGGTTACAGATTTAAGGTGTGAAGCATTAATTTCAATTCCCACAGCAATGAATTTTTCGCGGTTTATCACACACCATGAAGCAACGCTGCCAATGGTTTCAGCCAAGGCAACCGAGGCACCTCCATGC
>JBAXXZ010000193.1:0-4975 GCA_037127575.1 Bacteroidota bacterium
CCAATATTGTAGGCATCTTTTTTATCCTTCCATTTTTGTTTTTGGCCGTGTATTGGGTGCGTGAAAAAGATTACAATGGCTTTATTGGCGGACGTGAAGGCGTTCGTGTGGCACTAACTGTTTTGGCATTGTCGACTGTTTTTATCAGCGTTTATAATTACATTGAATTTGCTTGGAAGTTCAAAGACATTGCCATTCAATATTACAACAGCAACGAATACCTTGGTTTATTGCAAAAACAACAAAGCTTAACTCCCGACAAATTAAAACCCGAAGATTTTCCAAAAATCATTGCCGAACAAATTGCACAATTGTCGCCTTTAAAAGCCACCACCGGTAAAATAATTCCCATGATGATGTTTGGTTTATCGGGATCTTTTGTGGCGGCTTTAACGCTCAAGAAAAAAGCAAAAGCTTAAAAGCATTTATCTCTTCTTCTTAAAAATTCTTTTTACTTTTTTTACAAAGTTGTGGTCCTTTTCTAAAATAGAAGGCGGGCAATCGGCAATCCGACTGCGTTTACGACATGCCGGGTTTTTAAATAAACTGATGGCCAATTTGGTGTACACACCTAGTCCGTAAGTATTCTTCATAAACAATAAAGGAAATACATTGTCGAATCCAAGCACAAATGAGCGGTAACGAACCGCCATACCCAATTGCGGATAAATGAACTTCTGAAAAGTAAGTGGCAATGCCAGTTCAAAGTTTTTACTTTCAAAACGGCCGCAAACAGCCCATATGTTTGTTCCCGCCACACCGGTAAGTTGATTGGGTAATATATTTTTTACAATCAAGGCAGAAGCATAAAAACCATTTTCAAAATTCCAGTCGCCTTGCGCGCAGATGTTTGCTGGCAAAGAAGCCATAATAGGACTGCTGTATAAAGTACCGTTTAAACTATTCGTGATGGCGGCTTGTGTGATGTTATGCGTGGTATCGATGCGGTAATACCCTGAAGTGCTAAAGTCAGCATTGGTGGTATTACTTTTAAAACGGATGTAACCGGCATCGCGCACACTCAAGGCCAATTTGTATTTGTAAGCAATCACCCCACAATTCGATTGCTGCGAATTGGGATAATAGGTTTCGATGTTCTTCAACATTTTCTTGTAGGTGATGCCCACATCAAATCCAATGCCCTTGCCGCTGTTAAAGGCCGGGGTATTCATTCTTAATTTTGCATTTACCTCATCTATGTTCACCACAGTATCATTGTAAAAACCTTTCATGTGGGCAATGTTAAAATAAAACACATTGATGCCTGTGATGTATTTAATATTTCCACCGATGCTAATTAAATCCTTTTGTTTTTTACGAATGATGTACGAAAAATTTCCGCCATATTCCAACCACGATAAATTAGCGCCTTTAATATTGCGTTTATTAATGTCGTATGTAGAAGGTGGATTGGCATAGGGATTTTGCTGCAATAACATATTGGCCAATGGATACGGAATGCCGCGCACATCGAGTATTGAACGTGCCCGCACAAATAATCCGGCGCCGTATAAACGTTTGCTAATTACAAACACAGGGCCATCGGCAAAAGCATTGGCATAAACAAACTTGCTCACTTTTATGGAAGAAGCCTTTGGATACTGCACCTCACCTTGTGCCCTTTTCATTCGCCACACACTAAATGAAGGAATATAGGCCCCATTGGTAAATGCAAAAGCACCTGCAGATACCAGGTTCAACTGCATGTAAACATGCGCATCAGCCGATGAAGAAGGATTTAAAAAAATACTGGAGCTGCTCAAATAATTGCTTTGGGTCATGCCCATTTGCTCTTGCGAGCTTGCGATAAATTCAAAAAGAGATAAAATAAAAATACTGAAACATTGAATTTTTTTCATTTTATCTAAATAAAGCAATGTGGCCACTGCGCGTTAAATGCTTGTCGCTGCCTTTTTCAGTGCTTTCGATTTTGTAAATGTAAATGTCTTCGGGACAAAGGTTGCCCTTGTATTTACCATCCCACTTGGCGTTGACGTTGTTGGAAGAAAATACTGTGTTTCCCCATCGATCAGTGATTAAAATGGTGAAATACGAATACTCGCAACTAAGAACCGGAAAAAAATAATCGTTTTTAAAATCGTCGTTGGGCGTAAAACTATTGGGAATTAAAATTTCGCAATCGCATGCTTTGAACTTTACTTGAATGCTATCGCTAAAACTGCCGCAATTGGCATAAGAAGCTTTAACCCAATACAAACCTTCCTTCACCACACTTAAATAATTGCCCTTTACGCCATTGTTCCAAATTAATTCCACTTCAGAAGACGTATTTAATTGTATGCTCTTATTGTTGGTATTATTACAAAACACAGTTTCACTTGGCAACGACAAGTCTAAACTTGGTGATAGCTTTACTTTAAAAGTATCGGTAACACTGCATGAACCATAGTTAGAGTTCACGTAATACTTTCCGGGATTTAAAACTTTAATCCGCGCGGTAATTTCACCGGTGTTCCATAAATTTCTTACCCCATGTCGGTTTTCTTCTAACCACAACGAACGGCCGCGACAAAGCACAGTGTCTTTCACCAAAGATTTTTGTTTGGAAAACAATTTCACATAGGTGCTATCGAGCAAAGGCATTTTAAAACGGGGATAACTCACCTTCACTAAGTACTTTCCTTGCCGCAAGGCTTTTATTTTTTTGATATTGGTGATGATGCTGTATGGTGTTGACCAAGTGATGGAATAATTATTTTCGGGCGCTTGTTTTAATTCGATGTAGGCACTGTCGCCTTCACAAAACACCAAGGTATCGGGCAGCAAGCGGTTGTTTTGCGCCACATGTTGTTGCATAAAGCCAAGCCATAGCAAGATGATGAATATGGTTTTATTACAATTCAATTTCGATGGTGATAATGGTGCCGTTTTGCGTATCATCCAAGGTAGATTTATCGACCATGGTGACATATTGTTTTTTGCCTGTTAATTTTGAATTGACTTCTAAAATATTTTGAATGGTATTGGTGCCAATCGATTTATGTCCGGCCTTGGCCAATTCACGGGCTTTGATTAATCCAATGCCATTGTCTTCGATAACAATTTGTAGTTTTTTTGCGTGTATACTTTTAAAGTTTATGTTTAAATGACCATGTTCATTCTTAGGCAATATGCCATGAAGGATACTATTTTCTACATACGGTTGAATGATCATATTTGGAATCATAATTTGGTGCGTACTGATGTTCTCATCTAAATTTATTGAATAATCGAATTTATTTTTGAAGCGTTCCTTTTCCAATTCCAAATAATAGGTTAATCGTGTAATCTCATCGTGCAAACTGATTTCGCTTAAAGCCGCTTTTTCAATGATCATGCGAATTAAACGCGAAAACTTGGCCAAGTACTCACTGGCCCGTAAACCATTGTTGGTATTGATGTAATTTTGAATAGAGGTTAAGGAATTAAAAATAAAATGCGGACTCAAAAGTGCGTTCATGGCTTGGTGTTTAAGCAGGTTCACTTGTTGTTCGTCTTGCAAACGGCGTTTGGCTTTTAGTTTCACGCGGCGGATTAAAATAAAGCTGATGAGAATAATAATGCCGCTACTCAATAAAGTAAGGAACCAATACCACAGTTGACGTTCGCTTAATTTTTCTTCCTTTACAATATTAATCGCACTGGGCTCGCTCCAGTTAATGTTATCGTTTGAGGCAGAAATCTCGAGCAGATGTTTGCCGCCGCTTAAACTTACGTCGAAGGCAGGATTGCCAATAAAGGTCCAGGCTTCGCCATTGTTGCGCCACCTAAAAAATTGTTTGTTTGGTTTATTAAAAAAAGTACTTACAAACGAAATGTTCACACTTTCCATTTCGTTGGAAAAATAATACACATTGTTTTTTGCCAAAATAAGATCGCCCTTAAATGTGATATCGCGCATGGTTACCGGATCGAGTTTTGCACTGTATTTTAAAACATTCTTGATTGAGCTGTAGGCTATGCCCCTTGCGGTAGATACACAAAGCATGTCGCCGGCAAATGTAATGTCGTTCACTGAATTAGAAGGCAAGCCACTCGCCTTGTTAAAGGTTTTTACCACATCAAATTGTTGGTTGCATACCAAAATGCCATCGAGGGTAGCCAACCAAATTAAATCGTTGTATACTTTAATTTTCTTCACGCTGTTTAAACGGAACTTACCACATTCTTGAATTAATTTGGTGCCGCCCACTTCGGTGATGCCCGCTTCATGCGCCACGTAAATGTTTTTACCGATGGCCACAATATCGTTGATGTTATAATTTAATTCGGGGCGGATGAGGTGGCGCGACACTTTGCTTTTAAAATCGTATTGAAAAAGACCTTTGTTGGTGCCGATATAGAGCAGGTTGCCTTGTTTTAAAAATGCATTTACGCTGATGCGGTAATCATTAAATGAAATTAAGGTGTCGATGACTTTGGTGCTAAAAGCGTCGCAGCGTAACACATTGGCATTCCAGTCGGCAAGCACATTTTGTTCGTTGTTTAAGGCATATACTTGTTTTGCAATTATTGGCCTAAAAACATACACGCGGTTAGAATCTTTAATACTCACCGATTTCATTTCAAACTCGTTGCGTTTGGTATAAAAAATATTTTGACGTAAGGCCAGAATGTTATTGATGGGTTCTGTAAAAATATCGTCGGGTTTTGATAAAATTTTGGTTTCGTTGTTTTTTAAATTTAAGCTAAACAAACCATTGCTGGTGGCGGCAACGAGTAATTTTTTTGAATATAAAATTCGAGTTGGTTATTCGAAATCTGAGCTTGTAAATTCAGTTCAAGAAATTCAGCATCCTAGTGTTAAGCATTGCCTGCTATTTAATGGAATGAAGGGGAATCTTGATATTCTTATAGCATCCGATTTGCCTGCAAGAACTGGCTTGGGCTCATCATCATCATTTACGGTGGGGTTTCTACATGCAATTAATGCTCTAAATGGCGAATTAAAATCTAAATTTGAAATTGCTAAAGA
>JBAXXZ010000194.1:0-4968 GCA_037127575.1 Bacteroidota bacterium
GTGTTGTGAGTGGTTAAAATAAACGTGGTCAGGTAAGTTGTGAACCTTAATCCACTTTAAAGGATTTTGTTTGCTGTTATCATAATTACCCGATTTTGGATCAAAACCGGCTGCATCATAAATTTTAGCAATTTCTTTTTCACCGTATTGCGGCCCTTTTTGAATACCCTTGTGGCAATTCATACAAATATTTACCGAAGGAATACCTGCATGACGCGATTTTTCAACTGAGCTGTGGCAATATTGACATGCAATTTCATTGTCGCCTGCGTGTATTTTGTGCGAGAATTTAATTGGTTGTTCAGGCTTGTATCCTTTTTGCGTTTTGTAATCATAATACACGCCAATACGGTAGCAAGCATCCCAACAACTCTTCATTCCGCCAAACAATAAAATAATGACAATTACTCCAACCAAGCGACGGCGTTGACCCATCCAAGCTTTTGCTTCTTGCCAGAAAGTTAATTCAGGCAATTCTTCGCTACCTTCTGAACGACGAACAGAATTATTCAAAGATGTTCTTACGCTTCTTAAAGCGCCAAGTAATACAGCTAAAACGATAATGGCACCCAAAGTCAAATACAAGGGCTCGATACTGCCTTGAGGCTCAGCGTTGGTTGCATCAGCCACATTTTGACCCGGCGTTACACCCGGTGCAGCAGGAAGCGGCGCTTTAATGAAACCCAAAATGGCATCAACATCTTTGTCGGTTAATTGGCCTTCAAAAACAGTCATCGCAGCTTTGCCATTTTCGCCATAGATCTTATTAGCGTAGGCTTCACCCGATTTAATCAATTTTTCATTGTTTAAAATCCAATTTTTTAACCAATCGCCTTTGGGCGCTCTGTCGAAAATGCCCTTTAATCCCGGACCTGTAAGTTTTTGGTCGGTGTGCGAGGCATGACAAACGGCACAATTTTGCTTAAAAAGCTTGGCGCCATCCTGAGCTTTTAATTGATTTGAATAGGTAAAAACCGTGAAAACAATTGCTATCAGAGCTTTTAAGGAAATTCGAGATATGTTGTTTTTCATATAAAAATGAGAAAATTTAAATCCTTATGTTCTTTAATTTATGACAAATTAATGACATTAAACGTTGGCAAATTTAACAGAAGATTAAGAACTAGCCACAGAAATTTTTAAATATTTTAACTTATTAGGTAATTTATAATCATTCTAAATAAGAGAATTTTTTTGAATTAATAATGGGGCAAGCCCAAAATTATTGGGCTGAGAAAATCGAAAAAAAAATGGGTTAAATTATTTGTTCCAAGTGCCTGCTTGTTTTTTGGAAAACTTAATGCCAAGCAATATTTCATGGGTGCCGGCGGCATATTTTTTAATCCTGCCAGTTGACACATCGTAAGCATATCCTATGGTTAAATAATCATCGAACATATACCCCAACATGGCTGATACTGCGGTTTGGCTCCTGTATGTAGCACCAATCCATACTTGGCTTTTGTATATTGCTCTAGCACCAATATCTAGCTTGGCTGGCGCCGGTCGTTCATATTTGAACAAAAAGGAAGGCTCCACTGAAAAATCATCATTCAACTTAAAGATGTATCCACCGCTAATATTAAATTGCGTTACCAAACGGCTGTTTTTATAAGCACCCTCATATAATTTTATTGGCGCATTGTAAAGTTGCGGAACTGATAGTCCAAAATAATACACCTTTTTCTTGTAATAATAAATGCCCGCACCAAAATCAGGCACCAAGGTTGTTTGATAATTGGTATAGAGTTGCTGATCGCCTTCATCGTGCAAACTAATTTTATTGCCATCAATGCCCCATTGCAAAATACCCGCTGTTAAAGCCATCGACAGATTCGTTTCCTTATTAATTTTTAAATGGTAGGCGTAAGAAAAATTTAATCCGGTTCTTCTGGTTGGTCCAACCACATCGGTAAACAAATTCATACCAACACCCATGTTTTTGTTTTTTATAGGGCCTTGTAACGTTAACATGTAAGTTCTGGGCGCATCGGTAATTCCCACCCATTGGTGGCGATTGATTGAACGCACTTCCGAAAAATCGTCTTTACCTGCCATGGCAGGATTAACAGCCATTTCATTGAGCATATATTGTGAAAACTGAGGCAATTGCTGAGCGATTGAAAACTCTACAAACAATAAAAAGAGGATTGATATGTACTTTTTCATTTTATCTAAAAATGGTTACAGGTCCTGAATATGGCTTTGGATAACCGGGGTGATTAAGTTTAATAATGTAATAATAGGTGCCCACAGGAAGATTTTTGCCCTTGTATTTTCCATCAAAAGGATTTAATTGATAGTTTTTTGAATAGAAAAGCAAATCGCCCCAGCGGTTATAAATTTCAACTTCATGCTCTGGGAATTGATCCAAGTAATCAATAATCCATAAATCATTTTTACCGTCGCCGTTTGGACTGAATCCACCATTGATTTTGATTTCTGGAAATACATCAACACGCACGGTATCAGAAACCACACATCCCTTTCCGTATATAATGCTTACAGTAAATACTGTATTAACTGTGTTGGATGCCAGTGGATTAGCAGACGAAGGATTATCCAACCAAATGGCTGGTGACCAAGTTAAAGACTCCGAAGCCAATGATGTTGGTCCACCGCCAATTGTAACACTTGAATATACAGGAATGGTAAATGATGGGCCTGCATCCAAATATGGTTCAGTATAAACACCAATAAACACGGCATCGGTGTCGGCGCAGGTGACCACCGAACTGCTTGCTACCAAAATGTAGGTGTTGCTTTTAGTGGCTTTAGGCACTTGGAAATTTGCTGTATTAGCAATTGGACTTGTTAAGTTTGGTGATTCGTACCAAGTATACTTAAACACATTGCTTGATTTGGA
Source organism: Bacteroidota bacterium (assembly GCA_037127575.1). Taxonomy (GTDB): domain Bacteria; phylum Bacteroidota; class Bacteroidia; order B-17B0; family Aurantibacillaceae; genus Aurantibacillus. The sequence goes on from JBAXXZ010000194.1 coordinate 2,867, forward strand.
ACCTGATAATGTAAAATTACTTTGACTACAAACTGTTGTATCAAGTCCGGCATTCGCGTCAACTTCAATGTTTGAACGGATGATTAAAACAGAATCTTTTTTACAACCAAGATTATCTGTTATGCTAATTGTGTATGTACCCGAATACACATTGGTAAGATTATTTTGACTTTGGTTAAAGCCTGAAGGACCCGACCAGCTGACATTATAACTAGGTGTTCCGCCACTAATTATCAAAGTAGCATTTGCATCCCTTACCGAAGCACAAGATGAATTTGTTGCATTGAGCACACTATTAATTGGCAAAGGATTTGTGATGCGCACACTATCTCTTAAAACACAAGCTGCTTGATCGATAATTGTAAATGTGTATTTTCCTGCACATAAATTTGAGGCCAGGTTGGTATTTAAAACCGAATTACCCGTAAAACTATAAGTTAAAACACCGCCCAGTGGCAATACGGCAATTTGACCGTCGCATTTATTGGCACAACTTACTTTGGTAACAGTAGCGTGAAATTCGAGCTTAGGGTTTTGGCTAATTGTAAATGACTGCAATGTTTTGCATCCGTTGGCACTTGCTGTTAAAGTAACAACACCTACCGGCAAAGCGCTTATTGAATTACTTGTACTGCCATTGCTCCAATTGTAATTGATAACATTGGTGCCTGAAGGACTAATTACAATTGCGCCGGTACTAAAACTAAAACAACTTACATTGGTAATTGAATAACCGTATGCCGGACCACTCAGATTATTTAATGTAATGCTTTGTGTTTTTTGACAACCGGTACCGTTGTTGTCGCGCACGGTAATGACATATATGCCTGCTGCAAGATTGCTTAAACTGGCGGTGATTGCTGCAGAACTTGTCCATGAATATGTATAAGGGGCTGCACCCCCGCTTACCGTAATATTAATAAAACCATTGGTACCATTACATGTTGGCGACAAAGCGCTAACCGTTAGCGACATATTTGAAGCAGCACTGATAGCAGTAGATTCAGTTCTAATACAACCTTTGGCGTCTGTCATTTGAACAAAATAATTTCCAGAGCATAAATTCGATACTTGGTTGGATGCCGATGTAAGCACAGGATTGATCCAAGCAAAAGCAATTGGCGCAGTACCACCGATTGGGGTTACTGTGGCCGCCCCATTGCAAGTTGCTGAACAAGCCAGATTTTGAACACTAAATGTTGCCCCCGTTATACCATTAGAGTTATTGACTACCACGTTTTGAGTTTGTTTACAATTTTTACTGTCGGTAATTTGTACTTGGTATAATCCTGCACAAAGATTTGACAGTGCGGTTCCGTTTGCCCCATTTGTCCAAGAATATGTGTAAGGTGCAACACCGCCAAAAGCATTGATGCTCACCGCGCCGTTACATTGATTGCAGTTTGGCTGGGTGACCATTGGCACATTTATTTGCAATTGCGCATTATCGGTGATGGTAACTGATTTTAAGGCCACACACGTATTTGTATCTGTAACAGTTAAGGTGATAACCCCCGGACATAAATTGGTAACGGTATTCACATTGCCGCCAACACTCCAATTGTATACAAAAGGAGTTGCTGTTCCGGTAACAATTGCCGTAGCTGCCCCCGTACAAGTATTAAAACAATTAATATTGCTGCTAACTAAATTTACATTCGGGGCATTCACATTGCTCACATTTATTGCGGAAGTTGTAGGACAACCACCGGGACTGGTATCCCTCACTGTGACGGTGTAGCTGCCAGGCCCAATATTTGTGAGCGTTCCGGAATTTGGTCCAATTGGTACCCAAGAGAATGAATAAGTAGGTGAACCACCACTAACTGCTAAACTAATGCTACCATTGGCGATGCTACCGCAACTTGGCGGACGAATAAAAGTGGCAATGCTGATGCTTGTGGCTGCGGTGATATTTGCAGAAGTGGTTAATAAACAACCTTTGGCATCTTGCAATTGCACAAAATAAGTTCCCGGACATAAATTATTAATTACAGAACCTGAAACAGCGGGACTGATCCAATTGTAAGATACTGGAGCGTTTGGCGAAGTGGCAAAAACAGTAGAAGCGCCGTTGCAGCTTGCACCGCAAGGAATATTTT
>JBAXXZ010000195.1:0-4960 GCA_037127575.1 Bacteroidota bacterium
AGCTTGAAAATTTATAATAAACCATAAACCAAACCCCATGAAACAATTTTACCTATTCATCAGGCGCAACTTTTGAGTTATATGAAATTGTCAGAGATGCCTAAAGGATTATTAATAAATTTTAATTGCGATAATATTGTTAAAAACATGGTGCCGATGGTAAATGAATTATTTGCCAATCTGCCTAAAGCGTAGTATTAAGTTTCAAAACTAAATGAACTAAAACATAAATAGTAATAAAACGAATCGCTTAGTGCTCCTTTGTGTTCTGAGTGCCTGAGTGGTGAGTAAATTAAAAGTGGTATAAGATGAAAGATACAATAAAAGTTTCTACAATGGCTGAAATGCTTGCCGCCGGCGAATCACCTGAAATATTATTTTGGGTGGGTTGCAGCGGTAGTTTCGACGACAGGGCGAAAAAAATTACGAAAGCCATTGTGCGGATTTTGAATCATGTGAATATCAAATTTGCCATTCTTGGTTCAGAAGAAGGCTGTAGCGGTGACCCTGCAAAACGCGGCGGTAATGAGTTTTTGTTTCAAATGCAAGCCATGCAAAACATTACTGTGTTGAATGGTTATGGTATAAAAAAAATAGTAACCGGTTGTCCGCATTGTTTTAATACCCTTAAAAACGAGTACCCTAGTTTGGGTGGTAATTATGAGGTGATTCACCATACCCAATTGGTGCAGCAGTTATTGGATGAAGGTAAATTAAAAGTACAAGGCGGAGAATTTAAAGGTAAAAAAATTGTGTTCCACGACCCTTGTTATTTGGGTCGCGCCAACGATGTGTATGATGCGCCTAGAGCGATTATCAAAAAATTGGATGTTGAATTGCATGAAATGAAACGCAGTCGCGCCAAAGGATTGTGTTGTGGTGCCGGTGGCGCCCAATTGTTTAAAGAAGCTGAAAAAGGCAACAAAGAAGTGCATGTTGAAAGGGCCGAAGAAGCTTTAGAAAGCAAGCCGGATGTAATTGCAGTTGCTTGTCCTTTTTGCAATACCATGATGACAGACGGCGTAAAACATTTTAACCAAGAAGATAAAACCAAAGTATTGGATGTGGCTGAATTAATTGTGAAGGCCAATGATTTGTAAACTTAATATGAAACAGCTCCTGTATTTTTCTTTCTTCATTTTACTGTTCTCAAATTGCCAACAAGGCCCCAAGGTTGAAGATGCAATTGTTCATCTAGCCGATAGTTTAAGCCTGCGCTTAAATTCGCCCGAATTAAAAGCAGTGAATGCCGAATTACTCAAAGACGCTTCAAACGCCGATTTGTATAATAAAAGGGCACAAATTTATTTATCCTTAAAGCAACTCAATGAAGCCGGCAACGATGCAAAACGTGCCATATTAATCGACAGCAGCAAAGCAAATTATTATTTAACCATGGTGGATGTTTATTATGCACAAAATAATACACGTTTAGCGAAAGATTTATTGGTATTAACCGGCACTAAATTTCCTGAAAACACTGAAACTTTATTAAAATTAAGTGAATTGTATTTTTTGGTGCGTCAGTATCAAATGGGCATCGATTATGTGAACAAAGCCCTTAAAATTGATGAACGCATAGCCAAGGCATATTACATCAAAGGGAGCATTTACCGCGAAAGTGGCGATACTGCCAAAGCCATTTCAAGCTTAGAAACAGCGGTAGAACAGGATAATCGCTTTATTGATGCCTTTTATGATTTGGGAATTTTATACGCCGCAAGAAAAAATCCTATCGCCTTTGATTATTATAAAAACGTTTTGCAAATAAATCCCAACCATTTTGATGCACGTTACGCAAGGGCCAAGCTAATGCAAGACCTTGGGAAAATTGACGATGCAATAACAGAATACCAAGCATTGTTAAAAATAAATGTGGCTTGTGAAATATGCCACTATAACTTAGGCGCCTTATTTTTGGAATTTAAAAAAGACAATCTGAAGGCCCTAGAAGAATTTACAAAAGCCATTCAAATTAAACCTGATTATATTGAAGCTTATTTTGCGCGTGCATATACATACACTAAATTAAAAGATAAATTGAGCGCAAAAGCCGATTATCAGATGTGTTTAAAAATTCAACCCGATTATGATGCGGCGGCTGAAGCCCTAAACGGGCTCTAGGTTTTCAACAAATAGCGCTTTGTTTTTAAAATGCAAACAATAGCGACTGATTAAAGCCTACATTTAGCGGATACAAATTAAAATGACAGAGAACAAGAAACAAGTAGGATTGGCATTGCAAGGCGGTGGCGCCCATGGTGCATTTACTTGGGGGGTATTGGATCGATTATTGGAAGAAGAAAATTTAATCGCTGAAGCCATGTGTGGTACAAGTGCTGGCGCGGTAAATGCAGTAACATGCGCTTACGGCTTGCATATTGGCGGACCGCAAAAAGCCAAGGAACTGATGGAAGACCTTTGGCGTAAAATTGCCCTAAGTGGTAGTTTTTTGTTTAAACCTAGCATGTTCGATAAAGCATACAGCAATGGTGATATTTATAACAGTGCTGGTTATATGATGTTTAACGCCATCTCGCAAGTGATGTCGCCTTATAATTTTAATCCCTTTAATTATAATCCGTTAAAAGACATCTTAAATGGGCTCATCGATTTCGAAGAACTGCATTTATACAACAAAAAGAAACTCTTTATCTGCGCTACCAATGTAAAAACAAACCGCGCCAAAATTTTTACAAATAACGAAATCACTGTCGATTCGGTGATGGCCTCGGCTTGTTTGCCCTTTTTATTTCAGGCGGTGGAAATTGATGGTGAATATTATTGGGATGGTGGTTACATGGGTAATCCACCCATTTTTCCATTAATTACCAATACCAATTTACACGATATTTTATTGGTGAAAATTAATTCAATCGTGATTAATTCGGTGCCCACTACTGCACGTGATATTTCTGACAGGGTGAATGAAATATCTTTCAACAGCAGTTTAATTAATGAAATGAAGTTAATTCATTACCGAAACGAATTAATTCGTCATGGCATATTAAAAGTTGACGACAAGGAGAATAGAGAAATTTTTGTGCACACTATTAGCGGTTACAACGAATTGAGCCAACTCAGTTACAGCAGCAAGATGAATACCGCTTGGGATTTTTTAGTGGAATTAAAAGAAAAAGGGAGACGCGTGGCGCAAGAATGGATTGAAACAGATTTTCATGAAGTGGGTAAAAAGTCAACCTTTGATGTGGAAACCCATTTCTTTGGTAAATTATAATAAAGTTTAAATCCTGATGAACAAAAGCGTTCACGCCTATTATTTTAGTAGTTTTACGTGTTTGAATCAGGCTTAAATAAAATGTGGTTTCACTCCGGTAATAGTGGCGGTAAGCTTAAGCAGGCACTTTGCTTGGCATTTATACTGTTGTTTGCGAAGGCCGGCCAAGCGCAGGTTTTTTATTCAACCAATCCTGCTTACATTCAATCAAAAACCGAAGGTAATAACCTAAGCACTGTATTTAAAAACAATTACCCCGATACCGCCATTCAAAATTACCATCAAACCATGCCGGTAAATTTTATGGGCAACATTGGTTTACCTTCACCCAATTTATTGATGCAATACGGCAGCGATAAAATTGGCTTCCGTTTTTTTGACTTGCCTTATAAGAACGATTTATTCAGCGAAAAAAATGTGCATTATACTGTTTCAAAGGGCCCATACGCATCACTCAGCGGACTTACAGGCTCCAAACAATTTCAAGCCGGCAAAATTAATTACACACAAACCTATGCCAACCGCTTAAGTTTATCGCTCAATTTCGACCGACTCACATCGCAGGGATTTTATTTACGACAACAAAGTTTTGCTACCAATTTTGTGGCCGCGAGCCATTACACAAACAAAAAAAATAATTTTGGCTTTTACACATTCATTATTAATAACGGCAATAAAAACCAAGAAAATGGTGGCATTAAAGATGTGGTATTAAATGATTCTACAGCCAAACTTAACAAACAACTCATGGCCGTAAGATTAACAAATGCAAGCCACGACAACCGTCAAACTAAATTGATGTTCAATCCATGGCTAAAATTATTTAGCAAACACGATTCAGCAAACAGGTATAACCATTATTTGCAGGTAAAGTCACAAATTGATTTTAATGCCTTAAAATATAAGGACCTGAATGTTAAGGGTGACAAATATTACCAAACAATAAAATACGATTCACTTAAAACCAACGACAGCAGTAACTTCCGTCAAATCAACAACAGTATTGCTTATACCTTGCAACAAAAAAACAATCACGCAAACTTTAGTTTGGGTTATAAAAACCAAATTAATAAAGTGTGGCAAAAACACGATTCCACTTTTGCAAATCATCTTCTTTTTTCAGAGTTTAATTTTAGAACGTATGATGCGAAAGATACTTTATGGAACCAAGGTTTAGAAACCGCATTCAATATAGATTATGTGATACAGGGTAAAAATGCCGGCAATTATAAAGTTGAGAACAAGAGCATTTATTATTTGAATAGAAACCAAAACAAGTACCTCTTTTTAAATGCTTTTGCCGAAAAAAGAAATGCCGATTATTTTTATAACACTTGGCGCAGCAACCATTTTGTTTGGAATAATACTTTTGCCGCACAAGAACAGGCCCAAATACAAACGGGCATTCAGCTTGGCAATGGCTTTAGTTTCTCTTGTATGTATCAAAACATTTTTAAATATCTGTATGTCGACAATGAAGCCAAACCTGCACAATTGCTTAAAACCATTGATAATTTTGCCGCAAGCTTGCAGTACAACCAGGTATTTTTTAAACATTTGGGCTTTTCTTTCTCTCACATCTACCAAAGCACCTCCAAAGCAAAGTATTACCGAGTGCCCGAAAACATTAGCAGTGCCAAACTTTTTTATGACGGTTCCTTATTTAAAAACAATTTAAATTTACAAATCGGCTCACAAATCACGGTTTACCAATCCTTCAAG
>JBAXXZ010000196.1:0-4956 GCA_037127575.1 Bacteroidota bacterium
GTTTGAAAGTGGCACCAATAACGAGGAGCTGTTCTCGGCTTTACAACATTTAAAATACCGTAAACATGAAGTGGTTTTATTTCATGTAATTGATATGGCCCAAGAAATGGATTTTAAATTTGACAACCGCCCTTATCACTTTATTGACATGGAAAGTGGAGAAGAAATCAAATTAAATCCAACCGAAATTAAACAACAGTATATTGAATCGATGACAAAATTCAAAGAAGAATTGGTTCAAAAATGTGGTTTATATCAAATTGATTTAATTGAAGCCGATATAAACAAAGGATTCGACAATGTGCTTTATACTTATTTAGTAAAGCGTCATAAAATGATGAAATAAATACAATGCCAAAGACGCCGAAGGCAATCACATTACAAAAAATGAAACTGTACTTTTATTTAGTATTTGTATTTCTATCCAATAAAATAAATGCGCAAGAAGCCGTCAAAATTAGTGGTTATGCACAAGGCACTACCTACCACATCACCTATTACGATTCTTTAAACAGAAACTTTTTTGAAGAAATAGAAAAGATACTTCATGATTTTGATTTATCAGTTTCTACTTATGTGCCCAACTCCATCATTTCTAAAATTAACAGAAACGAAAAAGATGTGCTGCTCGATGGCTATTTCATCACATGTTTTAATAAAGCCAAAGAAGTATGGAAAAACACCAAAGGCGCTTTTGATCCAACCGTTTACCCAATTGTAAACATGTGGGGCTTTGGTCCTGGTAAAAAACAAAAAATAGAAAAATCAAAAATTGACAGTGTTTTGCATTTTGTTGGATTTAATTTAATCAAGCTCAAAGGAAATCGCATCATTAAAAAAGATTTGCGGGTAGCACTTGATTTTAATGCCTTTGCCCAAGGTTATTCGGTTGATGTGGTTTCAGATTTTTTAAAATCAAAAGGTATAAGATCTTTTGTTGTAGAAATTGGCGGAGAATTATATGCTTCCGGCAAAAAACCAAATGCTGAAAATTGGACAGTAGGTATTGAAAAACCAATCGACAACAAAGAAGGTGAAAACCCGTTAAAAGCCATTGTAAAACTTGAAAATTTAGCCCTTGCCACTTCAGGTAATTACCGACGATTTGTGATTGAAAACGGCATTAAATATGTGCACCATATTGATCCAAAAACAGGCTACCCAACCAAAAATAATTTGTTAAGCGCATCCATTTTCGCGAAAGACTGCATTTCTTCAGATGCCAATGCTACCGGTGTTTTGGTAATGGGACTTGAGAACGCGAAGGCTTTTTTAATAAAACACCCTGAACTTTTGGCTTATTTAATTTACTCCGACGAAAAAGGTCAGTATCAAGTATTTGTTTCGGATGCTTTAAAGCCCTTGCTAACTGAGCTGAGCGAATAAATTGTCTTGCAACTAATTGCTTTACTAAAACATTCTATTCAAAAAAAGTTTCAAACTTAAATGCAAATTCCGCATCGTGATTTAATTCAAAAACCTGCGGGTAATTCATCCCAATTGGCGGTGATTTTTTAAATACTACAGATTCAACCTTTAGCGTAAAATAAAAAAAAAGCACTGTTTATCAATGCTGTTTCAATTTCGGATTGTAGAAAATTACGGATGAATGAAAACCTTTTGTGTGCTTGTACCATAGGCATTTGACACCTTTACTAGATAAATACCGCTCTTAAAGGTAGAAACATCAATGCTCTTTAAGCCACTGGTATTATAAACTTGTTTATCCTCAAACACGATGGCACCAATTGAATTCATGATGCTAATACTTTTCGCTTGCGCATAATCAACAAACAACCAACCTTCGCTTGGATTTGGAAATACATTGATGATAGGAATTAGAGCGTTTTGCTCCGATAAACCAACCAAATTTGGAGGAGGCGCAGTTGAACAAGTGTAATTTACAGTTGGCGACAAATTACATGTAATCGGATCAGGTCCGCAAGTATCCACCAAAGTGGCTTTCCAACTTATGCGTACACCTGTAATATTGCTATTATCAATCGGGGTTTGTAAATCATCACATGGGCCTTTGTAAAAAGTATAAGAATAAACTGCAGATTGATTGGAGAGATGCCCCCATGTTTGCTGCAAGGTAACTTTGTATGTACCGTCAGGCACAACGGTACCGTTCACAGCGCCATTTACACCTTTACCATCCCAAGTAAAAGTTTTTGCTGTAAAACTTGGAAGTGTTGCGCCCGCAGTTGCATCCACTCTATTACAAAGTGTAGACAATGCATTATTGGAAGGTCCACCTGAATTAACTGCCCAAGTCGGTAAGTGATCATTTGTTGAGGAGCCAACATAACGAAATTTCGTTTTTATAAAACCGCCTATACTATCTTGTATCCATACTGCCAGTACGTTACGTGGAATCTGGTATCCTGCAGTTTGTGTAACCGGTAAAAAGGAACAAGTTAAAACACCTTGGGTTTGAGCCGAGGCAATTGAAAAAGATGCAAGAAATAGGAATAAAAATATGTTTGACTTACGAAGCATAAAAAATTTTACCGCAAATTACAAAAAGGAAATAATAAAAAATTGACCATTATCAATTTAAACAAATTTTGAGGTAAATTGTGATTTATCTTCCGGAAAAAAGTTAAATCAAAAATTTACTTGTATTTGGAAACAGTTTGATGGATATCGATGAGTGGTTTTAAGAACTCTTCCAAATCATAAACACACAATTGAGATGCAGCATCACACAAGGCCTTTGAAGGCTCAGGGTGCGTTTCAATAAAAACACCATCAACTCCACTGGCAACACCTGCTCTACTTAAAACCGGTAAAAACTCACGCATACCTCCTTTAACATCAGAACTTGGGATACCGTATTTACGAACACAGTGGGTAACATCAAAAACCACAGGATAACCCAAATTATTCATGTGGAAAAAACTACGGGGATCAACTATTAAATCGTTATAACCAAAAACATAGCCTCTTTCAGTTAAAATTACTTGTTCGTTACCGGCTTCTATGCATTTGTTTAATGGATGTTTCATGTTATCAGGGGCTAAAAACTGACCATGTTTAATGTTCACCACCTTACCTGTTTTGGCAGCGGCCACAATTAAACTGCTTTGCATACACAAATAAGCCGGAATTTGGAGCACATCACACACCTCACCAGCAATGGCGGCTTGGTAACTCTCGTGGATATCGGTTAATAAAGGAAATCCAAATTGTTCCTTCACTTTGGCCAAAATTTTCATGCCTTTTTCTAAACCCGGACCATCATAATACTTTAAACTACTGCGGTTATCCTTTAAAAAGCTGGATTTATATATCACTTTAATTTTTAAACGCTCACTAACTTCTTTCAGTTTTTCAGCGGTTTGCATCATGATGCTTTCATCTTCAATAACACAAGGGCCACTGATTAAAAACAATTCATCTGATCCACAATCGATATTTCCAACTTTAACTATTTTTTTTTGCATGTTTTGAGCGTTTAGAGACGACAAAATAAACACTTTTATGTGTATAATAAAAACGCCATTAACATAAATAAACCTTATTAAACATCTTTCTTTATTGAATGAATCAGAAGAAAGTACACCTTATTGCCATTGGCGGCAGTGCTATGCATAACATGGCCTTGGCTTTACATGAAAAAGGTTTTATTGTGAGTGGCAGTGATGACGAAATTAATGAGCCCAGTAGAAGCAGATTGGCCAAAGCCGGTATTTTACCAGCAGAAATTGGATGGTTTCCTAATAAAATTACCGGTGATTTAAGCGCCGTAATACTTGGTATGCACGCCCGCGAAGACAATCCGGAATTAATTCGTGCCCGACAGATGGGTTTAAAAATTTATTCTTACCCTGAATATATTTATGAAGCCACAAAAGATAAAACCCGCATTGTAATTGGCGGTAGCCATGGCAAAACCACTATTACGGCCATGATTTTGCACGTGATGCACTATTTAAAGATTGAAACCGATTTTATGGTGGGTGCGCAATTGGAAGGTTTTAACACCATGGTGAGTTTGAGTAATACTGCCAAGTACGCGGTAATTGAAGGTGATGAGTATTTGGCATCGCCAATCGACCGTCGTCCTAAATTTCATTTGTACAAACCCAATATTGCCATCATCAGCGGTATCGCCTGGGATCACATCAATGTATTTCCAACCTTTGAAATTTATATTGAACAATTTAGAAAATTCATCAATTTAATTGAAGCCAACGGCAGTTTGGTGTATTGCTCAAACGACAAAGTATTGGAAGAGGTTTGCAGAAATACAACCAATGCAAAAATTGATAAAATGCCCTATGCTGTGCCCAAGCATGAAATAGTGAATGGAACAACTTACTTAATTGTGAATGAAGGCAAAGTACCGTTACAAATTTTCGGCAATCACAATTTGATGAATTTAAACGGCGCACGCTTGGTGTGCAATAAAATCGGTATTTTAAATACACAGTTTTACGAAGCCATACAAAGTTTTAAAGGCGCAGCAAAGCGCTTGGAGTTAGTTTACAAAAACGAAGCATTCAATTTTTACAAAGACTTTGCACACTCTCCTTCCAAATTAAAAGCCACAACTGATGCGGTAAAACAACAATTTCCGAACAGAAAAATTGTGGCCTGTATGGAGTTACACACCTTTAGCAGTTTAAACGAAGAATTTCTGAATCAATACAAAGATTCAATGAATTTGGCAGATGAGGCTATTGTGTATTTTAATCCGCACACTATTGCGCACAAAAAACTAAAAGAAATTACAACAGCGCAAGTACATGCAAGCTTTAACAGAAAAGATTTAAAAGTGTTAACCAAAAGTGAAGACCTTGTTACCTTTCTTAAATCACAAAGCTGGAAAAACGCTGTTTTACTAATGATGAGCAGCGGAAATTTTGATGGCGTTGATTTTAGCGTTTTAGCGAAGTCTTTAACAATTTAATTGTTCCTTAACCTTGCCTTCATAAACAAGTCTTAATG
>JBAXXZ010000197.1:0-4955 GCA_037127575.1 Bacteroidota bacterium
CACTGTACTCTACAAACTATTCGCTATCCCCTATCTCTCCTTCGCTATCAAAAAATACACCGGAAAATGGTCGCTGTAACCGCCAGTATAAGTGCCGCTGCTGTATGTGCGCAGGGGATAACCCTTAAAGGCGCCATAATCGGCTCGCAAAAAAGCTTTGTTAAAAATTCGAACGGCATAAAATTGCCAGGTTTTAAAATCTTGGTTTAACCAATTGGCATTTAAAATGGTTTGGTCAAACAAATTCCAAGCGTCTTGCCAAGCCAAGGTACCTGTGCCCTGAACAAACAATTTTTCCATGGGATTGTAATACAATCCTTTTGCGGCAAATCGCCAATCGTTATAAGTACCGATGCCTTTTTTTACTGACTCGTTTAAGGGATCATCATTTAAATCGCCCATAATTACAATTTTGGCATCCTGATTTTGTTTTTCAACGCTATCGGCAATGTGCCTCGCCAAGCGCGCCGCTGCATTACGGTTGTTACGACTCACCAATTCTCCACCCCTGCGCGAAGGCCAATGGTTAACCAATACGGTTAATGCTTCTCCATTAAACAAACCACTTACCACCAAAATATCACGTGTTTTGTGATTGGGCTCAGAAGGCAAATGAACAGGATATGCCAAGGATTTAATCACTTGAAAATAACGGGGGTTGTATACAAATGAAGGATCAACGCCCCTGGCATCAGGACCTTCAATGTGCACACATTGGTAATTTCTTTTTTTAAGACTTTGGTGGTGAATTAAATCCAGGACCACCGATTTATTCTCCACCTCACACAAACCAATAATGGCCAAACCATCGGGACAAACATCTGTTGCCATTTGTTGGATGACTTCGGCCAAGTGATCAATTTTATGCCAATACCGCGAAGCCGTCCATGCATTTGCTCCTTCAGGCGTAAAATCCTCATCGTTTTTCCAAACATCGTTAATGGTATCGTATAAATTTTCGAGGTTCCAAAAACCAATGGCAGATAAATAATAGGATTTATCCTTCTCAAGTTTTTGCGAATAACAACCGATAAAAGGAAAAATGAAACAAAAACAGCTTATTATTTTTTTCATGATTATAGGATTGGGTCTTGAAAGGCTTGTAAATATTGGCATTTCAACAAATGTATAAAACAGACATAAAATAATGCCACCACAAAAAGGATTTTATGGCGCCGTAAAAAATAAATAATTTCTAATTTTGGTTCAAGGAAAATAAACCCAATTCCGAATTATTTCTTGCATATACGTATGAAGTTATGTTCTCATACTCCTATTCTGCCTGCATGCCGGGCCTATCGTAAAGAGAAAATACTCTTGATGATTTTTCTTTTTTTTCAGGCTCTTTTGTTTGGGCAAATTGACAGCAGTGCTTTTTCATCAAGCAGTAAAGACAGTTTGGATGATGTGCAACAGGCTGTATTATTTAGCAGTAGCGGTGCAGAGCTTGAATCAGATTTAAACGAACAAGATGCTTCTGCTTTTTTACAAGCATCCAAAGATGTTTTTACGCAATTCGCCTCCTTTCAATTTTCAGCATTTCGATACCGCAATAGGGGTTATGGCGCCAAACACCAAAGTGTATTATTCAATGGTATTAATATGACTGATCCCGAAACCGGCATTGGCAGCAGAGAGCTTTGGGGCGGATTAAACGACATGGTGAGATTTACCGAAAACGGCATTAACACAAGCGCTTGCCGTTTGGCTTTTTCAGGCATTGGTGGTTTTAGCAACATTGATTCTAAAGCTTCGGTATTTAAAAAAGGCAGTCGTTTTTCTTTTGCGCAATCCAACCGACAATTTGCTCAACGCACTATGTTCAGCTATGCCCGCGGAGTAAATAAAAGAGGATGGTCGATGGCTTTGTGTGTATCGAATCGCTTTGGTGAAAACATTTATGTAAAAGGCAAATCCATTTTTGCCAATGCCTTGTATTTCTCCATTGATAAAAACATTCACGATAAACAACAATTGGGTTTTGTTGCTTTTTTATCATCAACCGAACAGGGTCGTGTTAGCGCGGAAACACAGGAAGCTTATGCAACAAGCAAGGATAATTTTTATAATAGCAGCTGGGGCTATCAAAACGGCAAATTGCGCAATGCGAATATGAGTGCTTTAAATCGTCCGGTTTTAATGCTGACGCACTTATTAAAATTCAAAAAAACGAGTCGATTAAATACTGCTTTGTGTTACACATTTGGTAAAAAAGCAATGAGTGGATTAAATTGGAACAACGCAGCAAATCCACGTCCTGATTATTACCGTTACTTACCCGCTTTTTATGAAAAGGCCGGGGACTCCATCACAGCGCGACAAATAAGAGAAGCTTGGAATAGCGATATCAATGCCCGACAATTAAACTGGAATAAACTCATTGCCATGAACCAAAATAATCTATTTGTCTTGCCCCAAGAATTGGGCCTTGGCATTAACACCCAAGATAGCAGAGCGCGTTATATATTGGAAGACAAAATAGAAGATGTAAAATGTTTACGATTCAATACCTTATTGAATACCCGCTTGAAGAGTACTTTTTTTTCGGCAGGATTACAAGGCATGTGGTATCAAAATCAAAAGTACAAGCAGCTAAAAGACTTGCTGGGCGCAACTTATTGGCTAGATTACGATCAATTTGCTCAAAATATTGGTGCCGATGTTAGCACACAACAAAACAACATTGAACATCCGGACAAAAAAATAAAAGAAAACGATCTGTTTGGTTACAATTACCTCATCAATATCCGTGAGGCAGAAGCATGGCTACAAGCCGAATACAGCTTAAGAAAAATCGAGGCATATGCAGCCGGTGCATTTAACATTAAAGACATTTGGCGCACAGGTTTGGTGGCCAATGGTAAATTTCCAAATAACAGCAAGGGGAATAGCGAACAAGTTTTGCGAATGAATCCATCTTTTAAAAGTGGCATCACTTTTAAATTAAACGGGCGTCATGCCATTGTAATGAATGCAGCCTATTTGACCCGTTGTGCGGATATTTCGCGTTTGTTTATTTCCCCCCGTAGCAGAAACGATTTGGTTTCAAACACGGGAAATGAAGAAATCATGACTGCTGACATCTCGTACCACGCGAAATTTCCGGCCTTTAAGTGCCGATTGAGTTTGTATGCAACACAAATAAATAATCAAACCTGGCTTAGTACTTATTGGCATGATGAGTACAATACCAATGTGAATTTAATGATGAAACATGTGAATCAGCAATACCAAGGTTTGGAATTGGGTTTAGAAAAAAACATTCGCACGGCGCATGTATTACAAACAGCCATTGGTTTAACCCACAGCATTTACAGCAATCGGCCGGTGCTGGAAGCCTGGCAAGACAATACAGCCATGCCCTTATACACCAACCGGACAGTGTACATAAAAAATTACCGTGTAGGCGCTTTTCCACAAACAGTGATGGGCATCACTTACCGTTACAATGCAAAAAAACATTGGTTTGTTTCGTGTCAAGTTAATTTTGTGGATGGGCATTATTTGGAACCCAATCCGGATCGTCGCACCAAAGAAGCATTGACAAAATATTTAGAGAATGAAGATGAAGTATATCAAAGCATTATACGGCAAGAAAGATTACCTGCGTATTATACGTTTGGGTTTAGTTGTGGTAAATCTTTTCGCCTCAAAGCCAAACAGAATTTGAGTGTGTTGTTTATCGCCAACAATTTGAGTGCGCAGCAAAACACCATTGTGAGTGGCTTTGAGCAATTGAGGTGGGATGCCGCTGATATTTCAAAATTTGCCAACAAATATGTTTACCTGCAATGCAACAGTTATTTCATTCAACTTAGTTATACCTTATAATCATGCCAACAATCAAACAATTACTTTACATACTGCTTATTTCATTGCATTTTTCATGTCAAAAAAAATACGACATTCCACCCCTCAAAAGTCTTGAAAGCGCTAGTAAAATCAACATTGTACAAGTGAAAAGTAAATTTAATAACGGCAGTTATCGTTTTAAAGGCGACAGCAATTTGTATTGTGTTGTGATTGCCGATGAAATCAGCGGTAATTTATACAAGGAGATTTATGTGCAAGACATTACAGGTGGCATCCACATCAAATTGAACAATAGTGGTGGTTTATTTATTGGCGACAGCCTTCGTATTAATCTTCAGAATTGCATTTTAAATGCCAACAACAATTTAATTCAATTGGATTCGGTTGACACCGAAAAAAACATTGTGAAATTAGCCAGTGGACTATTACCAAAAGCAAAAAGCATCGGCTTAAAACAAATCTTTGCCAATTCTGCATTACAATCGTGTTTGGTGCAATTACAACAAGTTGAATTTGTGGCAAGCGACAAAAACATGCCTTACGCCGATGCCACAGGAAAAATATCGGGCAATAGAACAATACTCAGTTGTGAAGGTCAAACACTAACGGTTCGCACAAGTGGTTATGCTAATTTTGCATCACAGGTTTGTCCAATTGGCAACGGCACTATTACCGGGGTGTTGAGTCAATACGGCAGCAATGTGCAATTGTTATTAAGGCAACAAAGTGATGTGCAACTCAGTGGTCCATTATGTGGCAGTGTTGGCAGCGGTGGTTATGTTTATCACAACAAAGATTTTAACGACAATATAATTAGCAGCGGCGGTTGGACAGTTTATACAGTCAACAACCCGTCAGTTAAATGGTCTTGCAGCACATTCAGCGGCACACCTACTTACGGATATTTCGCAAAAATTTCGGGATATGTAAACGGTGCCAACAACAGCGCCGAATGTTGGCTGATTTCGCCAAGTATTAATCTATCGACAGCAAATGATGTGGTTTTAAATTTTGAAACAGCAGCCGGTAAGTTTGCGGGTGCGCCTTTGGAGATTTATATTTCTCAAGATTATTTAGGCGGTGCACCAAGCACAGGCAAATGGAGCAACCTCTCGCCGCTTTGTGTTTTATCACCTACCACC
>JBAXXZ010000198.1:0-4953 GCA_037127575.1 Bacteroidota bacterium
CCGTTTTCCAATTCAAATTCTGAATGCAAAAAGTCATCTCTCCACTTTTTAAGCCCTTCGATATTTACAACACTATTTTCAACCAAATTCACATCAATGTGTATTTCTGTTGTCTCATATTTTTGTTTTAAACCGGAAGACACTATTTTGTTAGAATCATTTACGCGATAAATTAAAGCGGAAGTACCTTGTATCATCCCTTGATTAATCAATTTCTTTACCGGCTCATCAAAATTAACGTAAGCAAAATCTTTCAAAAACTTGGTCCAAAACCTTACATATAACAAATGCCCCGTGGCATGTTCACTGCCGCCAATGTACAAATCAACCTGCTGCCAGTATTGTATTAAATCCTTAGCAACAAACTCATTGCCGTTATTGGCATCCATGTAACGCAAATAATACCACGAAGATCCCGCCCACCCGGGCATTGTAGTGTGCTCGTAATCATACAATCCATCCTTTTTCCATATTGCTGAAGCTCTTGCCAATGGTGGCTCTCCGTCTTCGGTTGGCAAAAATTTATCAACTTCAGGCAATACCAAAGGCAATTCACTTTCCGTTAATGCACATGGCACGCCATCTTTATAATAAATAGGAATGGGTTCACCCCAATATCTTTGTCTTCCAAATACCGCATCTCGTAAACGGTAATTAATTTTTCCTTTACCCAAATGCCTTTTTTCAATCTCAGCAATAATCACTTTCATGGCTTCCTTTACATCCAAACCATTCAAAAAATCTGAATTAACCAATTTCCCTTCTTTTGCATCATAAGAACCAATGCTTAAATCACCACCGGCAACCACTTCTATAATTGGTAAATCAAAATGCTTGGCAAAATCATAATCTCTGCTATCATGACCCGGCACAGCCATTACTGCCCCGGTTCCATATCCGGCCAAAACATAATCACCAATCCAAATTGGAATTTGTTTTCCGGTAAAAGGATGCTCTACATAAGCCCCAGTAAATACACCACTCACCTTATTTACCTCTGCCTGCCTTTCTCTTGCACTTCTTGCTTTTGATTTTAGCACATAAGCTTCCACGGCTAATTTTTGATCTAAATGCGTTATTTTTTCAACCAATTCATGTTCGGGTGCCAATGTCACAAACGAAACACCAAAAATTGTATCCGGACGTGTTGTGAAAACTTCAATTTTAGTATCGGCGTCTTTAACCTTAAAATATAAGCTACTGCCCTCACTTCTGCCTATCCAATACCTTTGTGATTCTTTTAAACTCTCACTCCAGTCAATCGAATCAAGACCATCCAACAAACGTTGAGCATAAGCAGTAATGCGCATACTCCATTGTTTCATCAGTTTTCTTTCAACCGGAAATCCACCACGTTCGCTCAAACCATCTTTCACTTCATCATTGGCCAGCACAGTGCCCAAAGCCGCACACCAGTTCACATAGGCCTCACCCAAATATGCCAAACGGTATTGCATCAACACATCCGATTTTTCTCTCTCCGAATATTCTGTCCATTCCTTGGCTGTGAACTGTTTGGTATTTTCATCACAAACGGCATTTAACGAAGTGTTTCCGTTTTTTTCAAACGCAGCTATTAAAACATCAATGTGCTCTGCTTTGTCTGTTGTTTTGTTATACCAAGCATTAAATATTTGTATAAAAATCCATTGTGTCCATTTATAATATTGCGGATCCGACGTTCTCACCTCTCTAGCCCAATCGAAACTAAAACCCATGGTATCTAACTGTTCACGGTAACGCGCAATGTTTTGTTCAGTGGTAATTTTTGGATGTTGACCTGTTTGAATGGCATATTGTTCTGCAGGCAAACCAAAACTATCGTAACCCATCGGATGCAAAACATTAAATCCTTTATGGCGTTTGTACCGCGCCATAATATCAGAAGCAATATAACCCAAAGGGTGGCCTACATGTAATCCTGCACCGCTTGGATATGGAAACATATCAAGGACATAATATTTGGGTTTTAATATATCAGCTGTTGTTTGTTTATTTTTTGCTGAAAAGGTTTTTTTTTCAGCCCAAATTTTTTGCCATTTTTTTTCTATTTCTGTAAAATTGTAGTCCATACACCAATGCTATTGAAGCCAACGAAGATAAGGATTTTATGGGATAGGATTCGCCGATTATGGCAATAAATTCAAGCAATCATCGAACGCGAAGTTCGAAAAGAAGAAATTTTCTAAAAGGAGGTATTGGTATTGCCTACTGGTTTTAGAAGCTCCGGAACGACTTACATTGCTAAAATTATAAACCATATAATTCGAGCGATTAAATGTACTCTTCACGCTTAAAGTAATCGATGATGGCGTCAATTATTAATTTATTCTGCTGTTTTGCGTCTAAAAATGGTAAATTTTCTTTAAGTTGCCAGTGAGGCCAACCTTCCTCATCCTTGCCAACAAATTCATAAAAACCAAACGGCTCCAGCAATGTACAAATGGCAATGTGCATAATTTCCAACTTCTCATCCTTCTTGTACTTGCGATATGGTTTAGCCAATTCTTGTAAACCTATCGTAAACAAAATGGCGTCCACGTCCATCTCTCCATCAAAACGGACCTTTAATTTCTCTTGTAAAATATCCCAATCACTCGCCATTTCGGTAATTTAAGCCTTTGAAGCTTGATTCGCTTTAATATTAAAATCAATAAAATCTAAAATCTCTTCCTTACCCAATTTTTTTTCTGATGAAGAAATAAAACTGTTTGGTAAATCCTCCCAATGTTTCAATATCTCCTCCTCAATTTGTTTGATGTTTTTCACCAATTGGCTCTTTGTATTTTTATCTGTTTTGGTATAAATCAAACTAAAAGGGATTTCATTTTCACCGCACCACAACATAAATTCTAAGTCTATTTTTTGCAATTCTAATCGACTATCAATCAATATGAATAAGCACACCAACTGTTCGCGCTTTTTACAGTAATCAAAAATAATGGTCTCAATTTTTACTTTTTGATCCTTTCCTGTTTTTGCAAAACCATATCCAGGTAAATCCACCAAAAACCAGTGCTCATTGATTAAAAAGTGATTGATTAATTGTGTCTTACCAGGCGTAGCCGATGTTTTGGCCAACTTATTATTGTTGCACAACATATTGATGAGCGACGACTTCCCAACATTACTTCTGCCAATAAAAGCATATTCTTGCATGTTTGTTTTAGGACAACCAAAAATACTTGAAGCACTTTGTTTGAATGTGGCTTTTTTTATTTGCATGTTCTAATTTTTTTGGCTTTTAGGGGAATATGTTTTAACGTGACGTTCCTTTTTACTTTCATATATATCTGCCATCGTTACCAAGATGCCCGTTTCTTCAACATCACCAAAAGTAGGATTGGTGGCTGTACCAAAACTTTTCATACTTGGACTCAAATTCATGTATGCGTTTACCAATGGCGGAATGTTTTCACCCAAAGCCCTAACGTGTTTGTTTAATAAGGCATGGCCGTCTTTGTAAGCCAAGTTTTTTAATTGATTTAAAAATTCACTCACATTGGTTTCAATGCTTACACCATGTATTGGCGTTACCAATTGATCCGGATCAGGAAAATAATGTTTCATGAAAGATAAAATCAAGTCACGTGCTTCACGATTAAAATCGGTGTACATGGTTACCTTGCCGTAAAAATGTTTCTGCGAAGGATTGTCAACCAAAATAGCCCCTAATCCATCCCACAAATTGTCCAAACTAAATAAACCCTTGCGCATGTTTTCACCCGGTTGATACAAGGGTTGTATAAACGAACGTCCCAATTCAATTGTGTAAGGCAAAAACTCCTTATAAAATTGCGCACTAAAATTAAATAATTCTGTTGTTGCCAAATTTACTTTACCGTCAACAAATTCAGCGTCCTTGCACAAAATAAAACGGTAAGCGCCCACTATTTCTTTGTCTTCAGGCTGCCAAACCAATAACTGTTGATAGGGATGCGCCGAAGTGTCAAATTCATCAATGTCGATTTCCTTACCGGTGCCACCGCCTGCGTGTCTAAATGTTACCTCACGCAAACGCCCAATTTCACGCATCACATTTGGCGAATCGTGATTGGTAATAATATATATTTCGTTATTCCCATTGTTGGTTTTACGCACAAAACGCGCGTGGTTTAACTCGCTCAGTAAGGCATCTCTACTAACTTTATCAATAATGTTTTGCATATGCTAGATGTAAATATACAACTAATATAAAAAACCAATTTTATTGTAACATAGCGCCTATTTAACCATTTATTCAAAAGATTTTAAATAAACCACCGCCAAATTTCACATGGTTGTTTCCACTTAAACACATTCTATTGCCACATTTAAGTCCTTTGTTTTAATTCAAGCACAAACAAATTACTTTTATATCAGAATCGCGATTAACTCAGTTTTAAATTCATTTATTCACTTAAATCTTTTCCTTATGAGTTACTTCATCAATAATCAACAAAAAGTCAATGAGCTTATTTTTGCTGACCGTAATAAAAATTATGGTGCTTATGTTTTGCGCTCCGATTACGGTTATACACTCATCTTTTCATTGTTCATCACAGCTTTGGGCATTGGCGGCATCATGTCGATTGCTTATTATTACAGTAATCACCTCAACGAAAGCAAACCCGATCACGCTGGTCAAGTACTCAAAAACGAAAAAATATACACCATTCAATATGAACACAAAGAAATAGAGGCCGCTAAGCAAAACGATAAGAAAGTTATTCCTTCTAAAGTAAATCCTGATCCGCAAAAAAACATCACCAATAATGTGGTGGTGAAGGATTCATTACCAACCAACATAACAGAAGCGAATACTGTAAAGCCTGCTAGCGAATCAAACAGTCTTTCCATAAACAACAATGGCACAGATGGCACCGAAGGCACAACCGGCGGCCAAGGGAAAAGTATTGCGAAAGTTGAAGCAAAAAAAATTCAAAAAGACATTGATGTGGATACACCGCCAGA
>JBAXXZ010000199.1:0-4951 GCA_037127575.1 Bacteroidota bacterium
GGGTTCATCTGTGCCCAACTCCAAAACATGGCCACTCACACTACCATGTCCAAACTTTTGACATGAAGAAATGATGATTGAAATGATTATCAATTGTATCAGTTTATTCATTCAATAAATTCGCCAAATTAGGTTCTAAAGATTTAAAACGAAGTTATAAAAAATAAAAACAAAGGAAGCGCATTTAACATTGCTATAAATCATCACCAACTATACGTCAAACCAATCATGTTTGAATTACCCGGAAAAGCAATTTTTGTAAAGGCATATGAAAATGAAAAGTGTTTTACTTTTAATCCAAATCCTATGCTTAAGCCATTCACCCCTCTTCTATCAGGTAGTGTCATCTCGGCTTGTCGGCGAATGTTATAGGCTATCTTAAAATTAAAATTTTTACTCAGTACAATCTCAGTGCCTATTACAAAGTGGCGTAAAAAATTACCGCCCTGCGATCCAAATCTAGCGCCGAATTTTTGAAAACCAGTTGAATCTTTAGGTGTATCGCCCGAACTAAGTACTGAGTTTTTTCCGGTGGTGTCAACCGGACTAACATATTTTAAATTCCATTTTAGTAATTGGTCGTACACCATGAAAAATTTAAAAGGTGCCTTTGAAGGTTTATAGCTAAAGCCCAATTGAACAGTTTGCGGTAAAGATTGCTTACCCGTGTTATTTGAATAAGGTTTCCAAATAAAACCCACATTTTTTGCCAAGAGACTGGCAGTAAAGTTTTTCTTATTATGATAGGTAACACCAAAATCGATGGCATTGCCAAATGATTTGTAAATATCATATTGCGACAATATGGTTTTCAGGCATAGTCCAATATTAAACATCGAATCGGCCATTGATTTGGCGAATGCAAGGTTCATCGAATAATCATTGGCTCTAAAATTATTCGTTTTGTTCCCCAGTTCATCATATCCCACAAATTTACCATAGTTAAAAGCTTGCATGCTAAAGGCGGCTGTACCTATGTTTTTTACTTGACGGGCATACGATAGATAATAAAGGTTGATATCACCCACATAATTGCAGTAATTAAATGCAGCTTGTTTGTCCATGGTAGGATTTAACAATGCAGGATTAGAATAAACCAAGTTTAAATCATTGCCCCATAATGCCATGCTGTTACCCCCATTTGCTGCTGTACGGGCAGTCATGGGTAAATCCAAGAAACGGTAAGATTTACTGCCGCCAATTTGCGATTTGGTGGCAGTTGAAATGAGTATGATGATGAAGAGGCTTAACTTTTTCACGCGTGTATAACGCCAAAGTTAAAATAATATTGCTGTTTACAAGCTCATCATGTCTTTTAATTTCACTGCTTGACGGCGCGAAATTTCTATTTCCTTGCCATCCTTCAATTTAACATTTAATCCACCATTAAACCAAGTTTCAATACTGGCAATGTAACTCAAATTGATCATGTGTTTGCGGCTGGCCCTAAAAAACTGTTTTTCATTTAAGCGGGTTTCAAGGCTATTTAAACTGCGTAAGATGAGTGGTTTAAAATTTTCGAAGTACACGCGTACATAATTTCCTTCCGACTCAAATAAACGTATGTCGGAAAGACGAACAAACCA
Organism: Bacteroidota bacterium; assembly: GCA_037127575.1. Lineage (GTDB taxonomy): Bacteria > Bacteroidota > Bacteroidia > B-17B0 > Aurantibacillaceae > Aurantibacillus. Next base: position 1,587 of record JBAXXZ010000199.1, read on the forward strand.
ACATTTATCCCCGTCCTTAATAAATACCATGTCTTTTTCGGTAAGTGGGCTATCGTTTTCAAGCTTGTTCGCGCTTTCTTTAATTGATAACTTTTTAATTGTTTCGCTTAAACGTTCCGGCTGAACAGGTTTTAAGAGATAATCAAAAGCGTTTAACTCAAATGCTTTAATGGCATGCTCATCGTAGGCAGTTACAAAAACAACATCAATGGTGCCTGAAATTTCTTCCACCAATTCCAATCCGCTTTTGCCGGGCATGTGGATATCACAAAAAATGATATCGGGTTTTAATTCATTGATTTTTTCTTTGGCCTGAATGGCATCCGAACATTCGGCAATAACCTCAATTTCCTTGTGTTCGGCTAACAAATTTTTCAGCTCCTGGCGGGCTAAACGTTCATCATCAATAATAATGGCTTTCATAAAAATTGCTTGTTTACAAAGCTATTTAGTCTTAACCAGAAATCATACACCTTTACATTTAAATTCAACCACTTGCACTATTTTTTGTCCTTTAGTGTTTTCTTTTGTAATAAATTACAATGCGCGATGATTTATTTGTTTGAGAGAGGAATGCTTATTTGCACTATCACTGTACTTTCAATTTCATGTATTGTAATTGAGCTGCCTTTTCCATACAGTAATTCAAGACGTTGAATTGAGTTTTTGAAACCCACGCCAGTTAAGGGCTTATCATTTGATAATTTTCCGGTATTGGCAACCGAAATATACAATTCATAAGGCCTTTTTTCTGCGGTCACTGTTATTTTACCTGTACCCGGTATCTTCGATATACCATGTTTAATGGCATTTTCAACCTGTGTTTGAATGATAAATGGCGGTATCAAACATTCCCCCGCTTCGGTGCTTATTAGTAACTCATAATTTAAGCGCTCCTCATAACGGATTTTTTCAAGTTGAAGATAATCAAACACCAAATTGATTTCATCCTTTAAGGCAATTTCAGGACTTTTATCAATTAACAAGGTATTTCTTAGAATATTCGACAATTGTGTTACCGCCACTTTTGCTTTATCGGGATTTTCATCAATTAAGGCACGAATACTATTCATACAATTAAAAATAAAATGTGGGTTCAATTGGGCCTTTAAATTGTTTAACTCAGACTCTCTGCTTGCTGCCAAATAACGGAGGGCATTGATTTCGGAGCGTTTGTAATTTTGAAAATAATGGAATCCAAAATAAATCACATTCCAAATAACAAACACTACCGAAAAATTAAGTACCAATTCGGTGATGTTTACCAAATTTAATTTTACAATCGATAAGCCAAGCGATTTAAGTAATAAGATATCGATTAAAAAATAGAGGGAGCCATTCAGAAAACTAAAAACCACAACAGCCAATAATTGTGTTGGAATGTTGAATTTAAATAAATCGAGGCGTTTAATGAATAATCGGTAGAAGTGGGAAATACCAATGCCTGTGGGCAACATTAAAAAAAACATCACGTATTCTCTAACATCGGGTTCGGCATTCAAACCAAAAAAAACTGAGTTGATTAAAATATAAAAAGCCCAGCCTAAAACCTGGCAGTACCAATATATTTGTGAGCGATTAAGTGACAAGGAATTTTTTTATTCACGAATGTAACAATCAATTACTGATTGTCCAATCATTATCAAATTGGCATTTATAATCCGGGTCTAATTTGATATAAGTAATTTTAGACCGCTTTTTAATCCAAAGTTTCAAATCATTTTTATTTTTTTCCCGTGTTGCCATTTGCATCAGGCGTTGATAATCGTCCTTTAAATTGGCTTTGTGTGGATCGATGCGGTTTTTTAATTTCACAATTCTGAATGCCGGATGCCCATCGCGTTCAGAAAACTGCATTGGTTTTGACACATCACTTACTTTCATACTATTCAGCGTAACCACAAAATTTTGATCAATTTGAATTAAATCCTCATTATCAAATTTAGTGCTGGCAGTAACAGGATTCACCATTAATCCGTTGTTTTGCTTGGTATCAATGTCATCACTAAATTTTTTTACGGCATCATCAAAAGTAATTTTGCTCTCGTCAATTGCTGAATGAATTGAATCCAGTTGTTTTTTTGCTCTTATGAAATCTTCATTGGTCATTTTTGGCATGATTAAGATGTGCCTCAAATCGAGCAATTCGCCGCGTCTTTCTACCAGTTCTATAAAATGGTACCCAAACATTGATTCAAACACATTCGAAATTTCACCTTTTTTTAAACGAAATGCAACCGCTTCAAAACTTGGATCCATCATGTTTTTGGCGACATTGTTAATTAAGCCGCCATCTTTTGCCGAACCCGGGTCTTCGCTGTACAGACGGGCCATAATGCTCATACTGCTTTTTCCGCTCAACACCAGTTCACGATATGATTCCAAAAGATCCTTTGCATCTTTTTTAGCCTCAGCGCTAAACTTGGGTTTCTTTACCAATTGCTGCAGTTCAACTTCTGAATTAATAAAAGGCAAACTATCCTGTGGTAATGAGTGGTAATAATTGCGAATTTCAGCAGGGGTTAATTTCGATTCAGCAGTAATATGACCATTCATTTTTTCCGCCAATAAACGTTCGTGTACCTCGCTTCTCATTTCATCTTTTAAAACATTGGTGCGCTTGCCGTAAAAACGTTCGAGTTTTTCCTCACTGCCGAATTGTTGGATAAAATGTGCCATGCGTCGGTTTAATTCTGTTTCCACTTCAGCATCGGTAACTGTAATACTATCGCGCTCAGCTTGTGCAATCAACAATTTCTGAAACACCAACATCTCAAAAGTTTTACATTTAGCAGGCACACCATACTCGGTTTCTTGCTCAAGCATAGCATTTTGTAGGTCACTCAATAATATAGGATACTTGCCAACAATACCAATCACTTTATCAATCACTTGACTTTGTGAAAAGCCCAATTGCGACAATAAAATCAAAAGCAGGCAAATTCTCTTCATTGCTGTAAATTTAATTATTAATTAAGCGAAAGCCGGGGTTTATTTCTTAAAAAAGCCTAACAATCATCGTTTTATTTCAAAGGTTTGATAGCCCATTAATTCTTGTTCCTCCGCATTTACTTCGCTTACATCAGCCCAACGTGGACCAACGTAACACCATTCAATGAATTGATTAATGGACTCCTCTTTTCCCTCAACATGTATTAGCACAGTTTGATCAAAACTGTTTTTTACAAAACCGGTTAAATCAAGTTGATGGGCCTTGGCCTGGGCATTAAACCGGTAACCTACGCCCTGAACCTTGCCTTTCACAACTATTTTGTAACTGTGTCGACGAATTTCAGGTGTTTGTTTTTGTGTTTTCAATGGAAAGTTTTAAGGCTCGAAAGTAAAATTAATAATGATTCCATTAA
>JBAXXZ010000200.1:0-4940 GCA_037127575.1 Bacteroidota bacterium
GTGTACGACTTTGGTGCCGCTGCTGGTGTGCTCATGGGGCTCACGGTGGTTGCATTTGTGCTGATCATGTATGCATCGGGTGGTCGTCCCATTCCGATCTTTGCCCTTCAGCATGCGAGTGGGTGGTTCCTCTCAGGTGTTTCGATGCTGTATGTCGTGCAGCGCCAGTCGCGAGTCGTGCGCGAGGGGGCGAGAGACTTGGCCGTGTCCGCCTATGGCCTGGCGCAGCAGGAGTTGCAGCTGAAGGACGCGGCGCGGATTTTGGCGTCCGACGTTGCCGAGGCCGTGTCCGCACTTGGCGCCGCATCGAGCCAGGGGCGTCTTGAGGTGCACGCGGCCGCGCAGCGGTTAGCGGCGTTGATTGGGGTCACGCGCCGCGCCATTCCTCCAGAGCCCGAGCTCCCTCCTGCGAACCTCGAGCAGCGACTGCGTGCGGTGCGGCTCGACAGTTTTCGCGGGGTCCTGGCGATTGGGTTTATCCTGATTCCGCTGCTTGCCTGGCGCAACTTCGTCTTTGGCTATTGGACGCTGGCCGTCATAAACTGTACGGCGTTAGCGGTGGTCGTGGCGACCGCTCTGATGTTGCAGCGTATGCCGGCATGGTGGGAAGCCATGATGCGGTGGTTCGCCTTCGCAATGGTGATGATTACTCTGGTGGGCATCGCTGGCTGGTATGAAACGCCTGGGAGTTTCTCGGTGCCGCCGAATATTGCGACGCAGGCGACCGCGATTGTGTTGACGGCGTGGACACTGGGATCGCGTCGTTTTTTAGCGGTGGTGGTGGCGGTGGAAGAAATGCGGGTGCTTTACATGCCGCCATTACAACTAGCGCCAATTGGGCCTTTAGTGGCGGTGCAGGTGGTACAGGAGGAAACGGAGGGCAATATAATTTTTCCGGGTTTACATATTATGCCGGGGCCGGGGCCGGATGGTTAACCGATGGTACAAGTGGAGGTACGGCCTCACTGTATTCGAATATTCCGGGTTCAGCCGGAGCAGTTGGCGGGAGATGCCCCCAAAATGGCGGAATAGGGGGCTTACGTTATAATGATGGTTATGATGAGGGTGGCGATGGCGGCTTTGGCGGCGGCGGCGGTGGGGGTTCTGACAACATGGGTACCGGCGGTGGTGGCGGATTTTCGGGCGGTGGCGGCGGCAATGGTGGTACCACAAGTTTAGGTAATCCTACCGGTGGTGGTGGCGGTTCGTACAATGGTGGAATCAATCAAGTGAATACTTCAAGTGTAAATGCGGGGCATGGTTATGTGGTTGTTACACGACTTTCGGGGGTAAACCTAACACAAATAGGGATCATTAATTGTTATGGACAATTAAGCGGCGCTTTAACCGCGTCAGCATCCGGAGGAACAGGTCCTTATACTTATTCCTGGTCACCGGGTGGGTCAACATCCACTTCATTAACAGGACTAGGCCCAGGCACCTACACATGCAGAGCGACAGATGCAGCCTCGGTTGTATACGTTTCTACCTTTGTCATAACACAACCCGCACAATTAACATCCAGTATTACGGCGCAAATCAACAATATTTGTAGTGGCGGAATTACTGGTGCTGCTACTATTGTGGCATCCGGCGGCACCGCACCATATTCTTACACTTGGTCGCCTGGTGGCGGTTTTTCTGCCAGTGCAGGTAATTTGCCTACCGGTATTTATACGGTAAACATTAAGGATATGAATAACTGCAGTACTTCGAGTACCGTTAGTATCAACCAACCATCACCAATTAACATTGTTGCATTTGCCATTAATTCAACAGTGTGTGCAGGCAATACCACCACCTTAATTGCGGGTGGTGCATTAACTTATTCTTGGTCGGGCGGCGTGAGTAATGGCCTTGGTTTTACACCACCAGCAAGCGCAGTGTATTCTGTGTTAGGTACTGATGCCAGTGGATGTACGGGTTCCAATACCGTGTATGTAACTGTTAATCCATCGCCAAGTATTAGTGTCAGCGGACCAAATTCGGTGTGCTCAGGTAGTGTTGTTTCATTAAGTGTGAGTGGGGCCAATTCATACAGTTGGAGCACAGGCTCAAATGCATCGTCCATTCTTGTTGCCCCAACAAGTTCAAGTTCTTATACAGCATATGGATTTAATACATTTGGGTGTTCTGCCTCACTTGTAAAAAATATTTCTGTTTTAAGTTTACCGAGTGTGTCAGCAAGCATCAGTAGTAATAGCATTTGCGCCGGATACCCGGTAGTAGCATTTGCAACAGGGGCCAATACTTATAACTGGAGCGGAGGAGTAGCGAATGGTGTGGCATTTTCGCCTAGTGTAACTTCTACTTATACTTTAATCGGGACTGATTTAAATGGATGTTCCAATTATTTTATCACAACGGTTAGCATTATACCGTCGCCTGCAATTAGTATTTCGGGGAATACATTGGTATGTCCGGGCAACAACGTGAGTTTAAGCGCCTCCGGTGCAAATTCCTATACATGGAGCACAGGTTCAACAGGCACAAGTATTTCAGTTAGCCCAAGTGCAACAGCAGTGTATTCTATCATTGGTGTGAATGCATCGGGTTGTACAAGCAATGCCTTTAAAACCATTGTTGTGAGTGCTTTACCTACGGTGTCAATTACAACAACCAATACATCAGTGTGTGATGGTGTGCCGGTTACATTGGTAGCGGTTGGTGGTGCTTCAAGTTATACATGGTTGCCAATGAATGTTAACCCATTGTATATAACGGTTACGCCAAGCATCAACACAACCTATACTTTATTGGCTTCAAATGCGGCAGGTTGCAGTAATTCAACCTCCATTTTAATTGGGGTGAATGCTGCACCAAATATTTCTGTCAGCAGTCCTACAGCTATTTGTTCGGGTGCCACATTAAATATGTCGGCAAGTGGCGCAGTCAGCTATACTTGGAACACAGGGGCCACCACTGCAAACGTGGTTTTAAATCCTACTGCAAGCGCTGTTTATACTGTGGTTGGCAAAGGCAGCAACGGCTGTTTAAAAACCACTTATCAATCGGTTGTGCTTGATCCTTTGCCAATTGTTGGCGCTAGCAGCACTTCATCGGTATTGTGTTTGGGAAGTCAAGTGAGTTTAATCGGCAGCGGCGCCACTACTTATACTTGGTTGCCTATGAATATTGTTGGGGCCTTTGTAAATGTTAGTCCTACTAACAATTCAACTTATACAGTTACAGGAAAAAATAATTCAGGATGCACCAATACGGCAGTAGTGGCTGTTACCGTTAATCCATTGCCGGTATTAAGTGTGAGTGGTGCTGGCAACCTGTGTGCCGGCAACAGCAGCACGCTTGTTGTAAGCGGTGCCAATACATACACTTGGAGCAATTCAATAAATGCAGCGAGTTTGGTTGTTAGTCCTGCAATTAGCAACACATTTGTTGTAAGCGGTACAACGGCAAATGGTTGTGTTGGTAGCGCCAATGCCGCAGTGAATGTATTAAGCTTACCAAATTTAAGTGTAATCGGAACTACTAGTGTTTGTGCAGGTTCGCAAGCCAATTTAGTGGCTTCTGGTGCAAACAATTATGTTTGGAGCATTGGCGGCAGCACCTCAAGTGTTAGTATTCATCCAACTGTTACCACTGCTTACATACTAACAGGAACCGCAGCGAATGGCTGCACATCAGTAATAAGCGGCAGCATCATTGTTGAAGCACTTCCTAATGTTGTTGCGGTTTCAAGTTCACCACAGGTTTGTTCAGGCACAGGTGTTACACTCATTGGTTCGGGTGCCAACACATATACTTGGTTACCGATTAATTCGAATGCCGCTTTAAGCAGCATCAATCCAACTGTTTCAACAACATATACTTTAATCGGAAAAACTTTATCTGCCTGCTCAAATTCTGCCATTTTGAGTGTTAGTGTCATGCAATCGCCCGTTTTAAGTATCATTGGTAATACAAACATCTGTAACGGTCAAACTGCTACGCTTACTGCAAGTGGCGCCAATACTTATACATGGAACAATACAACGAATGCAGCGATTATCAATGTTTTGCCTGCTTCTACAAGCACCTATGTGGTGTATGGTAGTACTGCTGCCGCTTGTATTGGTAGCGCCAACATACTAGTAAATGTGTCTTCTTTGCCTGTGTTAAGTATTAGTGGCAATACGGCTGTTTGTGCCGGTTCAAGCGCAACTTTGTTGGCCGGCGGGGCAAGCACATATACTTGGAGCACTTCTTCAAACAACGCAAGCGTGACAATTAATCCAACAGCGACAGGTGTTTATTCACTTAACGGAACCAATGCCAACAATTGTAGTGCGGGTGCTTCGGTGATGGTGATTGTAAATGCCTTGCCATCCATTACAATTAATGCAAGCAAAACCACAATTTGTAAAGGTGAAAGTTTAGAACTTAGAGCAAACGGCGGAACTAATTACCTATGGAGTGAAGGCAGTCAAGTAAATGCCATTTATGTGAGTCCGACTGTAAATGCCACTTATACAGTAAGCGGACAAGGCGCTAATAATTGTTCTAATTCAGCTGTGATTAATGTGACGGTTTCTGAATGTACAGGATTAAACGCATTCACTTTACAACCAACAAGCTTGCTCATTTATCCAAATCCTAGCGCAGGCACTTTTAAAATAAATGTTTATGAGGCGCTTGATTTAATTTTGGTGAGCAGTTTAGGAGAGTGCATCCAAAAAATTCATCTGGATGAACAAAATCACTTCGAAATGCAAGTGACAGAATTAGCCAAGGGCGTGTATTTTGTGATTGGTAACAATGGCGGAAAAAACATCAAACAAAAGGTCATTATACAATAAGACAATTGATCAAAAAAAAACCGCAGAACTCTCTACGGTTTTTTTTAATGATTAATTAATTACTTTTTAATGCGTTCAACATAATCACCGGTGCGGGTGTCAATTTTAACCCAATCACCTTCGTTAAAGAACAATGGCACACGA
>JBAXXZ010000201.1:0-4937 GCA_037127575.1 Bacteroidota bacterium
AGAATTTTCGATATAATAATATTCAATCTTAATCCCTGAAGCATCACAAATTTGCTTAATAATGCTAAGGCCTAGTCCATTGCCTCTCGAATTTTGATCACTTTTATAAAAGCGTTGAAAAAGTCTTTTCGAATCCAAAGATTGCTTTGCTCCGGTGTTGCTAATGCTGAGCTCACCCGGAATTAATTGAATGTCAATAGTGCCGTTCAACACATTGTGTTTACTTGCGTTGCTCAATAAATTATTAATAAGTGTGTCGTTAAGGTCTTTATTCATTAACACAAATGACTCTTCCATATTTGCCTTTACAACAATCTGCTCTTCCCACAATTCTTGAAATTGATAGAGTTTCTCATTGATTTTGTATTTAAATGAAATCCTGCTTGTATCTGCAAATTGCTGATTCCCAATTTTTGCCGACAATAACAATGATTGATTTAATTGTGAAATTCTCTTTAAAGCTGTGTAAGCCGATCTTATTTTTTCTTCTTGTTTTTCACTTAGATTTTCATCTTGTATCAATAAATCAAGCTTTGAGCCAATGATTGCCAAAGGCGTTTGTAATTCGTGGGAAGCATTTTCGGTAAATTCTTTTAATGCAACATAATCTTCACCGGCTTTTAGTGTACTGCGTTTTAAAATTGCATTCATATAATTAAATTCTTCGGTACTTGTAATTGGAAAATCGAGGTCGTTTTGCTTGTTCAATTGAAACCGATCCATTACTTCCAAACTCTTATAAAATGGACTCCAAAGGCGCGTTAAAACATAACGGTTAACCACAACAAGAAATAAAACAACAATTAAAAGTGTAACAATACTCAAATTAATAATATTGGTAGCCATTTGACGCATCCCTTCAATTGGTTTTTCAATCTTCACTAGATAAGTTAATTGGCCGATATTTGAAGTATAAGAAAGTTCCCGGAAATTTTGAATTTTGTTTTTTTCGTGATTTGTATGTGCGATGGTTTTATATTGTTCCTTTTGCTGCAGATTTGGCACAATTGCATAAACAATGCGAAAATCATCCAATGTAAAATTAGCAGGAATTTTCTGCTCCTTTTGTGTATAATTGGATGCGCGATCTTTTATTTCTTGTAGCGCCTCATCCAACTCAGAAATCATTGTTCGTTTTACAAAAAAGTTCAAAGCAATGCTACTCATCAAAAATATCACAACAATTAAAAGGATATTGTTGCTGTTATATTTTGATATGAGTTTCAAATTGTGGTGTTTAATTTAATTCGAATTTATAACCTACCCCGTAAATCACTTTAATATAGTTTGGACAACCTTCTGCCATCAATTTTTTGCGGAGATTTTTAATGTGCGTGTAAATAAAATCATAATTATCAAACATGTCACAATTGTCACCCCAAAGATGTTCTACAATGGTTTCTTTTGTAATAACACGGTTTTTGTTGCCAATAAAAAATACAAGCAAATCAAACTGTTTGCGTGTAAGCTCTATTAAACCATTTGGGCCCGTTAAACTGTTATTTTGGATGTCTAATTTTAATGGTCCAACAATTACTTGATTATTGCCTTCAAACGACCTACGACGAACAACCGCTTGAACCCTTGCCCCAAGTTCAGCCAGATTAAATGGCTTGGTTAAATAATCATCGGCGCCTAGTTTTAATCCGCTTACCTTGTCTTCCAAAGAATTTTTTGCAGAAATGATTAATACAGAATCTTCTTTCCTTTTTAGTTTAAGCGTTTTTAAAATGTCTAATCCGCTGCCATTTGGCAGCATAATATCAAGTACAATACAATCATATTTATTGGTCGCAATTTTTTCCAAGGCTTGATCATAGTCATACGCTGCATCACAATTAAAGTTTTCTACTTGTAAATATTCACAAATACTGCTCGATAATTCTCTCTCATCTTCTACAATTAATAACTTCATGACCTTATTTTAATTAACAAAACTATAAAGCAATTCTAATTATTTTCTGATTTTTAAGCCAAGATTTGGCTTTTCTTTCTTTTTTAACAATAGTATTGCTTCATTGAATGTTATAATTACTAAAACAAGTTGTGTAATTAATTCATTGTATAAACAAAAACACCGAATGAATTGGGCACAATGGTTTTTCCATCGGCTTCAAAATTGGCGCCACTAATAAAAAAACGCGCTTTCTTTTCTTCATACGAAATGGTTTTAAGGCCTTGCTGTGTTGTTAAGGTTTGGAGTACAGTGTAATTGTCTGCATTTTCCTGCTTGATAATTGTTGCTGTACCGGCACCATTAGATGTGATTACTAAGTTTTTTCCTTTCATATAAATTAGGCCGTCAGTTTTTTTACCCATTGGTATCATAGCAATCAATCTTCCGCTTTTCAAATCCATAACCACCATTTTTTCACTTTCTTCACAAGCTACCATTAATCGTTCATGGCTTTTATCGATTGCCAAACCCGTTGGTGCTTTGTTTTCAAGCAATGAAAAACGATTCACGATTTTGTTTAGGTTTGCATCTATCACAACCACTTCATTTTTGTCTTCAATATTGTTGTAAACAAAACCTTTATCATCACTGCAAGCAAATTCAGGCTTGCCTCCCATATCAATAACAGCAAGCACTTCATCCGTTTTGGCATCCAACACATAAGTATTATTGCTTTTGCCGCAAAACACAAAAGCCTTTTGCGAAAACTCATCAAAAAAAATGCAGTCAGGCTTTATGGCGCCTTTAAGTTCAATGGTTTTCGTTTTTGCTAAACTTTTTGCATCAAAAATTACCACATTGTTATCGTTGGTATTTGCAACATACACTTTATTTTGCTTTTTGCTAAATGCAATACCATGCACATTGGCAAGTCCTGTCCATTCAGCAATTGGTTGGTCGTTGCTCAAATCGATTACATGTACTCGGTCGGCGTGAGAAACATACAAGCGATGACTATCATTGTCTACACTCATATAATCCCATTTGCCATCACCGGGTAATGCAATCTTTTTTGATAATTTAAATTCAGTTTTTTCTTGCGCTTGATAATTGATGCATGTCAAAAAAAGGCTGCCGATTAAAAGTAATTTTTTCATTCTTAAATCTATTAGTAATTATTTGGTTATGATAAATGCATCTACTTCTTTGCCTTCAGCTGTTACTTGACGGATGGTCAACTTATTTCCATCAACTTCAGCAATTGTTAATGAGTGAATGTTGGACACAAATTTGTCGGTGAATTTTTGCCATGAATCAGGGTCATTGTTTTGTTCTGGATTATATAAACTTTGTCCACCGGCTCCTGTGATTACATATACGATACCTTCAGGTGTAGTATCAGTTTTACCGTCAAAAGTTTTGTCCAATTTCCATTTTCCATTCACCACACGTCCTCTGGGTGTTTTGCCTTCTTTACCGCCAACCAACAAAGTACCTTTTTTATCCGGAACAAATGTCATTGGAAAAGTTCGCTGATAATTGTGTACATGACCGTTAAAAACAACATCCACTTTTCCAGTTTCAAAAATAGGTGTCAGTAGGCGCATTTGTTGTTGTTCATAGTGCTCGCGTGCTGAATTAAAACCCGGATGATGAAATACAATAAAACGCCAAGCTGCATTTTTCGCTGCGGCCAAATCTCTTGCCACCCAATTATTTAATGTTGTATCAGTAAAATCAACATAAGGATTAGAATCAATAATGGTCCAATGGGCATTCCCATAATCGAATGAATAATTCGTCATGCGCGGATAAGCATCGCCTGCGCCCTCAATAAATGGTTTTCGGTTTTCATCTGAGGCAATGAGTTTAGGTACAAAAGGGCCACCTTCGGCACAAAGCGGACCGTTAAGCGGTTGTTCCCAAAATAAATAATATGATAAAGCATCAGGATATTGATTGAGGTCGCGTGTATCAGTGTCATGATTTCCAGGCGCCGAAACAAAAGGAACCGATCGCAACATGGCTGCACCTGAATCGTTGGTAGCTTCAGTATTATAAATTGGCCAAAAGTTTTTATCATATTCTGAAATTAATCCCCTTTCATAAACAATATCGCCGGGCACAATCACCAAATCAGGATTTAACTGTGCGGCCCGGTTCGCTAACAATTTTTGCTGTAAGGTGCCCGCACCAATATCACCAAAGGCTACAAATCGAAAAGACTGCTTGTCATTTTTAGGCGCTTTGGCCTCAGCCATAAAAACAACTTTACCATTCTTAATTACCCTGTAATTAAAAACTGAACCCGGAATCAAATCAGTTAATGCAGCATGATAAACGCGACGAGCTTTTATTCCTTTAGCAAGTACTTTTGAATAAGTCGTTATTTCCTTTTTTTTCCAGCTACCTTTTTCTTCTACTTTATGCTCTATCTGCCAAGTTGCACTGGTGTCAATGCTTTGCCAAAGCAGTTGCAAACTTTGTGGACTTGGGTGAACACCAATTTGCAAATAAGGTTTTACAACAAAATCATCACTTGCTTTTTTGTTCTGTGCGCTTAAACTACTTAAACTTAACGTGAGCGCAAGTAGGCTTATTTTAATTTTCATGTTATTATTTTTAATTGTTTTGTATTATCTTAATTTGGTTTCTTGGCATACCGTTCCAAAAGTTTCTGCATTCATCGCGCTTAAGCTCACTGATTTTCCTTTTACATGTATGAGTGCTAGCACCGGAGGTTCGGTAAAATATTTAAATTGATTTGTCCAAGGAGTTGGAAGCATGGCATAAGCTGCTGAACCGCCGCCACCGTTATTAATGTGATAAAAAGTTCGGCTAAGTTTTAATTTAGGAAGCGTGCAATCTTTGGGATACATCGGAAAATCAGGGTTCACCTGCAGAAATGCAAAATTGTGTTCGTCGCCTGAAATAAAAGCTAGAAATTTTTTGCTTTTGTTCACACAGATATCCAAAATTTCATCACGTCTTTCTAATATTCCTTTTTCTACTTTTTGTCCGGCAACCTTGGCCCGTTCGT
>JBAXXZ010000202.1:0-4929 GCA_037127575.1 Bacteroidota bacterium
AGGTACATGATCGCAATCGCTGTGACATCGATCATTATGGCTTGCGAAAAGGTTGTCACAATTAATGTAAAATCAACGGCAAATGCTGTTGTGGTTCAGGCCAACATTACCAATATTGACGACCACCAAGTGGTTAAACTTGAACATACAGCCAATTATTATGATTCGAATGTTTTTTCGCCCATCACTGGCGCAAAAGTATTTCTGAGCGACAACAGTGGGTTTAGTGAAAATTTAACTGAAAACGCAAATGGCATTTATACATCAATTAATTTAAAGGGAACGCCGGGTAAAACATATCAATTGCGAATTGAATACAATGCCAACGTTTATCAATCCGAAGCACAAATGCCTTTTACAATACCGATAGATTCATTATTAATTATTCCACGGCCGGCGCGATTTAACGGCCAACAAAACGGCTATTCGGTTATTTGCAAATTTAAGGATCCGATTGGGCTCGGAAATTATTATCGGGTTAACATTAACTCAACTGATACCGCAGCACTTAATGGAAGAAACAGCAGAATTCTGTCGGATAAGTACAGCGATGGTGATGAAATGTCGGTTACGTTTAGGACCCAATTGTCGGTGAATGATACCGTATTTATTCAATTACATGCCATCCCAAAAAGCACATATGACTTTTTTAACACCTTAAGTAATGCGCAAGGTGAGGTTGGTGCAGGACAATTTTTATCATCATTACCGGCAAATCCAACTAATAACGTAAGTAACAACGCGTATGGCTATTTCTCTGCATATGCTGTTACATCAAACAGCACCGTGGTCAAATGAGTTTTATCATGTTCAATAAGCGAAAAACGGCAAAATAAATTTGACATTTTGGATTTGAAATGATAATCTTAACCCCGATAATAAAAGTCAAAACGGAATGATAAAGCATTACCTTGTGCTTAAGCATATTGACAGAATTTTCAAGCCATTGATACAAGCAAAAGGTTATTGTGGTGATACGAAAAAAACATGGCATTATTGGTCAATTAAAATGAATGGCTTATCTCATCGACTGTGTCTTTTTGTTTTAATTTTTTCTTCATTTTTTTTGTCAGGTCAAGCAATCAGTAGTTTACAAAAAGATTCAACGCGTGTGGATAGTGTGGTGAAAGAAAAAGCAAACACTTTTAAAATATCAACGCAAGTCGGAAATAATATCCAACAAAATGGAAAGAAAATGGCTAAAGATGAATATTATTTGAAGCCAACGATTAATTATAATCACATATCAGGATTTTATGCCTCTACTTATTTTGTTTTGTTGCCCGCGGATAAAAAAAGAATTTTGGATTATTATTGCTTAAATGCCGGCTTCGATAAAGATTTTGGCGACAATTTAACTTTAGGGATTGACTATGCCTACAACTTTTACTACTCTACCAAACAAGTTAGTGCTTCCGCATCTAATTTCGTTACATTAAGTGGTTCATGGTATAGCAAAAGACTCACACCCACCATTTATGCCATATTAAGCACTGGTAGTACAACCGACTACACCACATGTTTTGATTTGGAACATGTTTTCAGCAAAAAAAATGTTTGGAAAAAAAATGACAAATTAAGTTTTCCAATCTCTTTTGGGGCTTATGCAGGCACATCTAATGCCTATCAAAATTATACGGTAAAAAATAAAATTACCGATAAAGCAGGTAAAAGTGTTAATCAAAACACCATTAATACAGGATTCACGCTAACAGCTTTGTATACAAGCATTACATTAAAATACAAGGTTAATAAGTGGGGTATTGCTGCGAATGCGAGCTATTACGCCCAATTTAATGTGCCAAAAAAACTAACATCAAATAATGCCCCATTAATTAGAATTACCGCCTCAAGATATTTCAATTAAACTTTAAACATAAATTTTTTGTTACTTTTAAATATGAAAAGAATCAACGTTTCCATTATTCTGCTTTTTTTATTTGCTTGTGCCGGAAGCAAACCGATTATCACTTCTCAAGCCGATGCCGATAGAGGTGCGCAAAAATACCCGGGCTATACTTTTGAGGATTTAAATAAAGGCAAGGCATTGTTTGAATCAAATTGCGGCACTTGTCATGGTTTAAAAAAACCGAGTTCAAGAAATGAAGTTAAGTGGGCCAAAGTACTTAAGGAAATGGTGCCTAAAGCCAATAAAAGAGCAGGCAAAGAAGTAATTGGTGAAGTAGAAAAAGAACTCATGCTTAAGTTTTTGGTAACAATGGGCGCGAACAAAAACAAAAAATAATTTTTTTCAGCACTAAGCCAAATCTGCAAAATAGCCTTCCGTTTTTCTGAAATAAAACAATCCCAACACTAGGAAAAACAAAGAAACACCTATACTTACCAAGTCTTGGGCTACATTCACATGACCACCATCAAAGGAGGCTCTAAAAATATCCAATGGCGCAGTTAAAGGATTTAATGCCACAAAGGCTGTGTAATAAGCATTTTGATCAATTTTCGGCGGAAACAACACCGGTGTTACAAACAATAAAAACTGTATCATAAATGGCACCAAGTATCTAAAATCTCTATACTTTACATTGAGTGCTGCTAATAAACAACCCACTCCAAAAGTTGCCATACATGCCAAGAAAGCCGCCAGCGGAAAATAAATGATGGAGTACCATGAAAAATAAATGTCCTTAAACAAACAATAAAAAAAGAAAACCACAAAGGCCATTAAAAAATCGAATAAACTTACGAGTACAGAAGAGATTGGAATAATCAATCGCGGAAAATAAATTTTTTTGATGATGCCGGCATTACTTACCATGCTATTGCCAGCATTGTTTAATCCACCTGAAAAAATTCCCCACACAACCAAACCGCTAAAAGCAAACACATCGTAGGGTAAACTTAAATGGGTATAACTTGAAATGGCTTTCCCTAAAAAAAATGAAAATATTAAGGCCAAAACCAATGGCTGTATTACAGCCCACATAAAGCCCAATGCCATTTGTTTGTATTTTACCTTAATATCGCGAAGCGTAAAAAAATAAAACAACTCACGGTATTCCCATAGTTCCTTAATACCTAGACTAAGTTTGTTTTTGGCTTTAATTTCAAATTCCATTCACACAAAATTAAGGATTATCCACGACGAATAATAGGATATTCTCGAAATAACACTGTGTAGCACAAGCATTGGAAAATAAAACACCCCGGCATTATAGCTTTATTACTTTGAGTTTGCCAATAAGCGGGCCTTGCCAAAATCCAAAATCTTATCAATAAATTCATATGGCTTGTATTCATTGATGGCTGCTTGATGGAAAATGCAAGTAGCAGGCGTCATGCCAGGTAAGGAATTCACTTCAATAAAAATGATTTCAGTGCGGCAATTTTCAAATACCCTTACAAATGCATCAATTCTACAGTAGCCGCTAACACCCAATATTTTTGCTGCAGCACCCAATGTAGTTTTTACCTGATCACTCACTTTCTGCCTATCTTCAGCGCTTGACGCATAACGTGCAGGCGTGATGTTTTGACCCTGACCTGCTAAAAACTTTTCTTCTAAACTCAAAACCTCACCATCCGCTAAAGCTTCAGAGGCTTCAAACACTTCGTATTGAATGTTTCCTTTTTCGTCTAATTGCGTTAACATGCCTCCGGTTATTTCCAAGAAATGCTTCGCTTGGCCCCTACTGATGAGCTCCTCAACCAAAATAACATTTTTTTGAGGGAATTCTTCTTTGGCCTTTATCTGTAATTTATTAGCAGCAGTCATGTCCAAATCTTCACTTGTTCTGAACATCAGTTGACAAAAGGCTTCAAACTCGTTTAAGGTTTTGATTTTTTTTACAGCGCTGCTACATCCATCATCAACGGGCTTCGCGATAAATGGATATTTGATGGTGTTCTCCAACAAGGCCACATATTTTGCCTTGTTGTTGTTCCATTCTTCTTTTGTAATTAAGGCATGTTCGGCAACCAAGAAACCGTTAGTTCTTAAAATTTCGTTGGTGCGGTATTTGTCGATAGTAATCGATGAACTTTCTTTGTTCGAGCCATTGTATGATAAACCAATGGCATCTAACTTTTCTTGAATGGCGCCGTCTTCTCCCGGCCTGCCATGCAAAGCAATAAACACTTCATCGGCTTTTGATTTTAATTCTTTAAAGTCCAAGGCTTGCGGCGCTGATGTTTGATTGGCGGAAGCGTATTTACTTGTGATTTCAGCACATTCAAGCATGATGGATTGAATCACCGGATGTACTTTAAAATATTCTACCTTCTCTTTAATGTCGTCGGCATTGTCTTTTAACATTAAATTAATCGGTAACTGATACAGTTGGTGCGCATTGGCATCGCCGGTTAAAAAAACCGGAAAAGGCGCATATTTTTCTGACGAGGATAATTTTTCGAATACGTTTCGCCCGCTCTCAACCGATATATGTCGCTCAGAAGAATAACCACCCAAAATTACTGCCACACGAATTTTGTGATTTAATGCGTCTCTGTCTTTTAAAATCGACGCATCCAATCCAACAAGCAAGTTTTTGTAAGTGACATTGCCCTTCGATTGTTTTAAGCGTTTCGACAAAGAGGTTCTAATGATAAAAGTTAGAAACTGCGAAGGGTTTAATCCTATTTCAGCGGCCTGATGGAAGAAAAATGACGATGGCATCATGCCACTGGTAGTATTGGGATCATTCAAAAAGATTTTCCCATCCTTGCTCAAAAAACCGTCAATACGTGCATACACATCAAAATGCAAATCGTAAAATAATTTTTCGCAATCTTTTCGAATGGCCTCAATTTGCGCATCCGGCAAATCAATTGGCGTTATTTTTCTTGATAAGCCCGGCAAATACTTGCTTCTGTAATCAAAAAGTTCTTTTCCTTTTTTGATTTCAGTTGGCGGTAAATCAATGGCCTTTCCATTTTCATCTTCCAACACAATACAAGAAAATTCCTTACCAT
>JBAXXZ010000203.1:0-4928 GCA_037127575.1 Bacteroidota bacterium
TTTGTAACCAATAACAACCGTAACTTAAAAGGATTTACAGGCGCTACCGAAATTAAAGGCAGCGAATTACTCATCAGCAAATGCGATGTTTTGGTACCAGCTGCTTTGCAAAACGTTATCACCGAAGCTAACGCCGGTCAAATTCAAGCCAAGCTTATTGTTGAAGGCGCAAACGGACCGACTACACCTGAAGCAGATCCAATTCTAAATGACAAGAAAATCATTTGTGTACCCGATATTTTGGCCAATTCAGGCGGGGTAACCGTAAGTTACTTTGAATGGGTACAAAATAAAGCCGGTTATTATTGGACAGAAGTTGAGGTGAACCAACGCCATGATGAAAAAATGGAATTTGCATTTGAAGCCGTTTGGAACAATGCCGCTCATTATAAAACAAGCATGCGTATAGGTGCTTATATCACTGCTTTGCAAAAATTAGAGCAGGGCGTGAAATTAAAAGGCGCTTATTAATATCGTAATAAATTGATTTTAAGGCACTTAGACTTTTTACCAAAAAAGTTTAGGTGCTTTTTGATTTATTAATTATTTTTAGATTTATTAACTAAAACTTAAACGTTAAGATTTTGGTCATAGTTTTAATTTTAATCGCATATTTATTAGGTTCAATTCCTACCTCCGTTTGGATTGGCAAGTCTTTCTACAACATTGATGTGAGAGAATTTGGCAGTGGCAATGCTGGGGCTACCAATACATTTAGGGTACTCGGTAAAAAAGCCGGTATTCCTGTTTTGATCATTGATATCCTCAAAGGCACTTCGTCTGTGGCTTTATCATTCATGAGCGGTTTTCATCCTGATACAAGCGGATTTGTTGAATTGCAATTGGCCTTGGGTATTGCTGCATTAATCGGTCACATTTTTCCCATTTTTGCGGGATTTAGAGGCGGCAAAGGCGTTGCCACCATTTTGGGGATTGTTATTTGTATCGTGCCTGCTGCCTGCGCGTTATCGCTCTTGGTTTTTTTATTTGTTTTATTTTCATCCCGCATTGTATCGCTTTCTTCGATGTTGGCAGGCATCAGTTTTCCCTTTTTCTTAAACATCGTCTTAGCCAATAACAACCAAATACTCACTATTTTTTCAATTGTTGTGGCCCTATTATTAATCATTACACATCGAAAAAACATTAAGCGCCTTCTAAAAAATCAAGAAAGTAGGGTGCAATTATTTGCTGCTAAAAACAAATAACATTTCTTGTTAAAACTGCTGTTTTTGAATACCATCACATTGTTTTATTTCGTTTAACTTTAAATTCTATTCGTATTCATGAACAAGTTTTTGATTTTTATTGGCGCGCTTTTATTTGGCTTTCCGGCTTTTTCGCAAAGTGAAAATACAGAAGAGGAATATGTAAATGCCAAAGTTTTAAAGTATGATGATGTTAATTATGTGAACAATGTAAAAACCGTTATGTTTCACGAAACTTCGTGGGATTATAGCGCGCCCTTGATTAATTTAAACAACGGTGAACAACTCGAATTAAGTTTTGATGACATCGACGGCGACCAAAAACAATACAGTATCTCCTTTATACATTGTAATGCCGATTGGACCCCTAGCGATTTAAGAACCAGCGAATACATCAACGGATTTTATGAATTGCATTTATTGAATTTTGCCTATTCAATGAATACTTTTCAAAAGTACACGCATTACTCCATTATTTTCCCGATGCCCAATTCACAACAAAACACACAATTTACCAAAAGTGGTAATTACCTCATGATTGTTTACCTCAACGGCGATAGAAATAATTTGGTAATGTGCCGCCGTTTTATGGTTTACGATAACAAAATATCCATTGGTTATACTTTCCGTCAAAGCATGGGCAACGGAGATCAATACAATAAACAACACATCGACTTTACAATTAATCCCAACGCATACGACATCACCAATCCATTTACCGATTTAAACGTGGTGATGGTGCAAAACAACCGATGGGACAATGCAGTGAGTGGCATAAAACCAACGTTTTTAAATGGCAACCAACTCGTGTTTTCACTCGATGATGCCAGCACCTTTAACGGTGGCAACGAATTTAGGTATTTCGATATGCGCAGCTTAAGGTTTTTAACAGAAAGAGTAAAAGACATTTATAAAGACAATGATTTAAAAAACCATGTGGTGCTGCAAAACGATGAAATTAGAGCAGTTAAACCTTACTTGTTTTACAACGACATCAATGGCAGTTTTTTAATTAAAAACCGAGAAGGCTTAACCAATAACGATATTGAGGCGGATTATGTTTATGTTGAATTTTTTCTGCCATACATGAAACCTGAATCGGAAGGTAATTTCTACATCATGGGCAAACTTACCGATTGGCGTATGAATGCAAACAGCAAAATGACTTATAACGAACTTAGAAATGGTTATGAGAAAAAACTGTATCTCAAACAAGGGTATTATAACTATTCATTTGTGTTGAGCAATGATGCCAAAAAAGGCGGCGATGAAACGATTACAGAAGGTAATTTTTGGGACACTGAAAACGATTACAACATTTATGTGTATCACCGCAAATTTGGCGGTCAGTACGATCAGTTAATCGGCATGAAGAAAATAAATTCTCTGAAAAAGTAATCCACCATTAAATTCAATTAAATTTTCCGCTTGGGATTATCGCTTAAAAAAGCCTTCCAGCCCGTGTAGGATTTACCTGTTGCGCTGTGGTTTTTGTTTTGATAATAATGGCAAAGGGCGGCACCCATGGCATCGGTGGCATCCAGCAAAAGGTTTTCTTTATCAAGGCCCAACAACTGCTGCAACATGGCTGCCACTTGTTCCTTACTGGCATTTCCGTTTCCGGTAATACTCATTTTAATTTTTTTTGGCGAGTACTCAGTAATAGGAATATTCTTGCTGAGTGCTGCAGCTATTGCCACGCCTTGTGCCCTACCCAACTTTAACATCGACTGTACATTTTTTCCAAAAAAAGGTGCTTCAATCGCTAACTCATCAGGTTTATATTCTTCAATAATGCCGATGGTTCGTTCAAATATTTTCTTTAATCGCACCGCATGATCATCTAATTTTTCGAGTTTAATCACCCCTATGCCCAATGGTTTTAGTTTATTATTTTGAACATGTAAAATGCCATAACCCATCACTATTGTTCCGGGGTCGATGCCTAAAATTATTCTATCGTTCAATGCCATTAAAGATGTAAATTTAGCAAAACAAGCTTGCCCCAATGCATAGAAAAAAATTAATTGCCAACCTCCTTAAGATTGTGATAGGAGTAAGTTGTTTTGCAATTGTATACTTCAAACTCCGAACCGAATTCAGTGCCGAAAAATTAAAAATACTTTCTGACACTGCTTTATCGTGGCGCGGCTTTTTGTGTATTGTGTTTTGTTTGCTATTAATTCCCCTCAATTGGGGCATCGAATCGTTTAAATGGATGCTGATTACAGCACCGGTAGAAAAACTATCTTACAAAAATGCCAGCAAATCGGTTTATAGCGGCGTTTGTTTGGGTAATTTGGCGCCGGGAAGGGCCACCGAATTTGTTGCCAAAATACTTTTTTTTAAAATTGAGAACCGTGCTAAAATCACTGCATTGCACTTTTTAAACGGGATGTTTCAATTATCCATTACCATTTTTGCGGGATTAATTGCTTTGTTGTTTCGTGTGCAATCCTTTGCTGAAACATCGATGTGGATGATATATTTAACTTCGGCCATTGGTTTTTTTATCATTTTCGCACTAGTCATAAGCATTTATCGTCTCGATTGGATTTTAAATTTTGTCACCCGAAAAATCAACAAAGAAAAAGGCTTAGAAGATTTCCATTACCGTTTTACACCCACATTGGTATTACAATTATTTGGTTTTTCACTGCTTCGGTATGCCGTATTTTTCTTTCAATACATTCTTATTATTTGGATGTTGCATGCATCATCCCTGCCATCGAGTGTATACATGAGCATGGCCCTCTTTTTTTTAATCACCACTACCATACCAATGTTTAGTATTATTGAAGCGGCTGTACGAGCCGCTATTGCTTTGGTGGTTTTTAAAGATGCCGGCATTAGCAATACTGCATTGGCGCTGTCGTCGGTGATGATGTGGCTCATCAACATCATCTTTCCAAGTGTTTTGGGTTATTACTTTTTATTGAAACAACAATTTAATTTTCGATTTTTAAATAAAAAACCTTGATTGTTTTATTCGGCATAATTATTCTTTACGCACTTTGTTTGATTTACTATGCTTACGGTTTTTTAAAATGCCGAAGCTTAAGTGTCGGCAATGAAAGTCCTTTTACCAAGGTGAGTATTGTTGTTTGTGCCAGAAATGAAGCCGAGCACACCGAAAAATGTTTAAGCGGCATATGCACACAAAATTACCCCAAACATTTGATGGAAATAATTTTTATCGACGATGCCAGTAGCGACAAAACCTTAACAATTGCTCGCCAGTGTTTATTAAACAGCGAAGTGCCGCATCAAATCATTGCCAATCCAAATCAGTTGGGAAAAAAGAAAAGTTTGTCGACGGGTATTGCACTTACTAGTAACGAACTCATCATTAGCCGCGATGCGGATACCTTTACTGAATCTGACTTGTGGTTAAAAAGTGTGGTGGATTTTCAAAACCAAACGCAAAGTGATTTTGTTATTGCTCCCCTTGCATTAAGCACCAAAACAGGACTTTTATGGGCCTTACAAGCTGTTGAAAATAACGTGTTGCAGGTTTTAAGTGCCGGCAGCAATTATTTTAATCAATCATTTTTGTGCAGTGGGGCCAATATGGCCTTTACAAAAAGCATTTACGAAGCATGCCACGGATATGCATCACATCTGCACATTGCTTCAGGCGATGATGTTTTATTTTTAGAAGATGTGAAAAAAATACCCGGTGCACGCATCAATTATTTAAAATCAAATCAGGCGCTGGTG
>JBAXXZ010000204.1:0-4922 GCA_037127575.1 Bacteroidota bacterium
ATCCGCAATTTCCATTGGATGTTAAGGTGGGCGAAACGGTTTTAATTGACGATGGTAAAATTCATTTAAAAGTGATTGAAACCAATGGCAAAGACCAAGTGCGTTGTTTGATTACCAACGGCGCTTATTTGTCGTCGAAAAAAGGGGTGAATTTACCCAACACCAAAATATCGTTGCCTTGTTTAACCGTAAAAGATATTCGTGATTTAGAATTTGCTTTAGAGCAGGATCTAGATTGGATTGGCTTGTCGTTTGTGCGCAGCGTAACCGATATTGTTGAATTAAAAGACATCATTAAAAACAAAGGCAAACGTGCCCGCGTGATTGCAAAAATTGAGAAGCCCGAAGCCATTAAAGAAATTGATAATATCATCGACGTAACCGACGGCATTATGGTGGCCCGCGGTGATTTGGGTGTTGAATTGCCAATGGAACGTGTGCCCTTATTACAAAAAATGATCGTCACCAAATGTGTGCAAGTGGGTAAGCCCGTGATTATTGCCACACAAATGATGGAAAGCATGATTACCAGTTTTACGCCTACCCGTGCTGAAGTAAACGATGTGGCCAATGCTGTGATGGATGGCGCTGATGCGGTGATGTTAAGTGCTGAAACATCGGTGGGAAAATTTCCGGCCAAGGTGATTGAAATTATGCGCCGCATTATTACTGAAGTGGAAGAACATGAAAACATTTATTTCAAGGAACATACACCGCAAATAAAAACCATCACTTACATTACCGACAGTATTTGTTACAATGCTTGTTCATTGGCTCACCACGCCGGCGCTGAAGCCATTATCAGCATGACCAATAGCGGTTATACAGCATTTAAATTATCGAGTCATAGACCAAAAGCACCCATTTTTATTTTTACAGATAATGTTACATTACTTACCACTTTAAGTTTGGTATGGGGTGTACGCGGTTACTACTACGATAAGTACGATAGCACCGATCAAACCATTGATGATTTAAAACGCATCATTAAAGAAAAAGGTTTGGTAAAAGATGATGATTTGGTCATCAACATTGCCAGCATGCCAATGAAAGAAAAAGGCAGAACGAATATGATGAAGCTGAGTTATATTAATTAAAAATGTTGAATTTTAAATTGTGTTAGTGGCTAAAAATGCCGATATTTTCATTTAAAATTTTCCCGATTGTTATCGGGACTAACATTTAGCATTTTAATGATTTGGATAAAATCAAATAACATACAATGTCCTCACGGTTTTTCAACCCGACATGGCGGTATATCGCCGCAACCCTTTAATAGCTTGAATCTTGGCGGATCGCACGATCAACCTGAAAACATTTTGCAAAACCGACAAATGGCTTTGCAAGCATTAAAACTTGCCGATTACGATTTGTGTTATTTAAACCAGGTGCATGGCAAAGAAGTTTGTGTTGCCAAGGCCGGCGAACAAACCGGTGATGCTTTGGTGAGCAATCAAAAAAAACAAGTGTTGGCCATTGGCATTGCCGATTGTTATCCCATTTTATTTTATGATGCACACAATGCCGTAATTGGCGCAGCACATGCGGGTTGGCGCGGCACGCTGGCCAAAATCGCCGAGCATACTTTAAAACACATGTTATTGTTAGGCGCCGATTTGTCGCATATACAAGTAGCCATTGGACAGGGTATTTCACAAAATAAATTTGAAGTTGGTGCTGAAGTCATTGCACAATTTGAGGCCGCGGGCTTCGAAAAAAATTGTTGGCAACAAAACAAAATCGATTTGGCGCAAAGTAACCGCGAGGTGTTGTTAAAGGCAGGCATTGCCGAAAAAAATATTTGGGTGATGCAACGTTGCACTTATGAAGATGATTTTTTTAGTTACCGGCGTGATAAGGGAATAACAGGACGCATGTGGGCCGTGATTGCTTTGCCATGAAGTATTTGAAAATACATATATGCCTAGTTTTGTTTGTTGGTTTATGCCATTCGGCCCAAGCCCAATCGCGCTTTAACAGGGTAAGACAGCACATTAACACCGAAAACGCAAAACCCTTATTATCGTTTTTAGATTCATGTTTGTTTAAAAATTACCAGCGCGACAGCGCTTTGTTTTTTAAAGGACTTGTGAATTTGCGTATCAATCAAACCGTGGAGGCCATTCGATACCATAAATTATTGGCCAATGAATTTCCTGAATTTTGGGAGGCACATTATTTACAAGGCTTGATTTATTACATTCAGAAGCGTTACCATGAAAGCATTTTTGAATTGAGTCAGGTGCTTAAAAAAAATCCCAAAGATTGGCGGGCCTATTACGATCGGGCATTGGCCTTCGGACAATTGGATGAAGCCAACGCAGCCATCGAAGATTTAAACCATTGTATTGCCATTCATCCAAGGTTTGCGGCTGCTTATTATTCAAGGGCCTATTATTATGAAAGTCTTGGCATTTTAAAAGAAGCCATTCGTGATTACGAGCACAATATTGTTTTGG
The DNA here is from genome assembly GCA_037127575.1 of Bacteroidota bacterium. Taxonomy (GTDB): domain Bacteria; phylum Bacteroidota; class Bacteroidia; order B-17B0; family Aurantibacillaceae; genus Aurantibacillus. The sequence continues at coordinate 2,460 of JBAXXZ010000204.1, forward strand.
AACCTAAAAATTTTGAAGCGTACATAGGTTTGGCTTATGTGTATCAAAATCAAAAAAACACAAGCATGGCCTGTGAAGTCATTCAAAAAGCCATTCAACAAGGCTCACAAGCCGCATTAGAAATGAAAGTGAATTTTTGCAAGGGCGATTAAAAAATTCATTAATTCTCGAGTGTTAAGCTTAAGTGTATTTGCCTAAATTATTGGCACAAAGTGTAGGGTTAATTTTAGCAGTTTCTATTCCTGCAACTTGTGATAAACAAGAACCTGAGGTATAAGCTAAATTTTCATGCCCCATATTTTTTGGTTACTTAATTTCAACAACCGAATATACTTATATGCCTTTATTATTTTTATGGCATATATACCATAATTTTATTTTGTGTGTATAAGAAATCTTATACTTTTGTAGATATTAAAACCCATTTTTCATGAAACCCAACAATTACGATTTAAAAATTGCCAAAAATGTAAAAAACCTCAGGGTAGCTAATGGCAAGTGCCAAAAGCAAGTTGCCTTCATTCTAAAGATAACTGTTAGCTATTATAACAAATACGAACACGGTTTAAGAGCTTTTACATGTGGACAATTGCAATTAATTGCAGAGTTTTTGGGTGTTCCTCTCTTTCTTTTATTACAAGAATAAATTCTCAAATCATCTTTAAGTTGTTTCCTAAAAGGATTAAAATTTCTAAAATTTTCCTATTTGGAAATTTATTTAACAGAACTTTCTTATTAGGAAATTCTTAATTGTTAAGCAAAAGGGTTTTGAGATTAGTTTTGTTTGCGTAAAATCTATATTCATGAAAACGAAATTCATTCTTATTTTGGCTATATTAACACATAGCATAGTGGCTCAAAACACTTTTACCTGTGGAACAATTTCAAGCGCAACAGCTCAATCTCTCTCAAGAGCTGTGGCTTGTACTAACTTAATTAATGATTTTATTCCAAAGAGCAATGACAGGGTAATAGAAGTTGCGGTAAATTTTTGGGTCTTTACAACTGGCACTAGTAGTAATAGTGCAGCTTGGACCAACGGTAGTCATATCACAACTAGTGTTGATGCTCAACATTGCATAGATATTGCCAATAGTATTTATACTAATATGCCTGCCCCATCCATAGCTATTCCAGGTGTAGCAAGTATAACAAACGCAAAAATTAAACTAATCCTTAAAAATTTTGATTATGTCCTTGACGACAATTCATATCATGACATAGGTGCAGCGGCCGCTGGAACTGGAAATCAAATTTGGCGAGATAAGCGCGCGATAAATATTTTACTGGGAACAGTTTCAAATACGTATGTTGCAACAATCGGTACAAATACAATTGTAGGCTACGCACCTTATAATGGCAATATTTACACTGGAGATGTTCCGGGTATTTATCCTAAAAATTTCATTGTATTTACATCACAGTTTGATACAAATAATCCAAATTGGGATAATATTTATGGTTATGGTGGTGTCCTGGCTCATGAAGTTGGTCATTTTTTAGGTTTAAATCATACAACCTATAATCTGAATAACAACTTTCATGAAATATCTGAAATTAAACCAAGTTTTGGTTGCTGTTCATACATAACTGCTCAAGACTATGCAGAGGATGATGGCACTTGGAGCCCATGCCCAGGTCCACCATACTTTGGTGCAGGGTCAAACAATATCATGTCTCAAAATACAGCATGTGGTTATAAATACCTGTCACCAGAACAAGTAGCCATAATTCATTATAATTTAAGGACTGATTTGCGTCCAATTTTATATGCCCCATCATATAACAATGCTATCATTCGAGATGCCTCGTTTGACTATCTTGTAACTAGCAATGAAACATGGACGTCTGACCGTTATTTTAAAGGCAATATAACTGTGAAAAGCGGAAATGTTTTAGTTATTCGTTGCGGATTAGGAATGACCGATGGCTCATTTATTAGAGTTGAAAAAAATGCTAAATTAATTATTGACGGTGGTAGAATTACAAATATTTCTGGCAGGATGTGGAAAGGTATTGAAGTGGAAGGAAACCCTAATTTGTCAAGAAATATTGGCGCCAATCCTAATTACATTTATTTGAGTCCAAATCAAGGAATTGTTGAAGTCAAAAATAATTCAAAAATATCACAAGCATTAAATGCTATAGTTACAGCTACAAGCAATTCAATCGGTGCTTTTCAATCTAGTTCATCTTCTGGTGGCGTAGTTTTAATAAGTAATTCAACATTTGAAAACAACATGCGAGATATTATTCTATTTGATAGTCACCTTTCAAATAATCCTGAAAATTTAATCACAGGCTCAAGTTTCATCACAACCACAAATAACATCGATCCATTATTAACTTATACATTTAATCCTTTGGAACACATTAAAATGTATAAATTCAAATCAATGCAAAAAATCAGAGGTTGTTCATTTAAAAATACGACGCCCTATACAAACAACAATATTAGAGGGC
>JBAXXZ010000205.1:0-4888 GCA_037127575.1 Bacteroidota bacterium
ATGTGCCACTCGGACCATTTTTAGCAAAGAATTTTGCAAGTACCATTTCACCCTGGATTGTTACTTTAGAAGCTTTAGCGCCTTTTAGAACTAAGGGATATGTGCAAGACCCAAAAGTGTTGCCGTATTTAGAGTATGCAGGGGATAAAAATTTAGACATACACTTGGATGTGTATTTGCAGCCAATGAATGTTACACCGCACAAAATTTGCAGTTCAAATTATAAATACATGTATTGGACCATGGAACAGCAGTTGGCGCATCACACGGTTAACGGTTGTAATTTAAATGTTGGTGATTTAATGGGAAGTGGTACTATTAGTGGCCCGCTTGCCAGCGAATACGGCAGCTTAATGGAACTTACATGGAGAGGTACCAAACCAATCATAATGCCCGATGGCAGCGAAAGAAAATACGTGAATGATGGTGATACCATTATCATGAAAGGTTACTGTGAGAAAAACGGTATGCGTTTGGGTTTTGGTGAATGTAAAGGCACAGTGTTGCCTGCAAATTAATGGTGGTAAATTTTTCAATTGAATAAAATCTTGTATCTTTAATTCTTAGGTTAAATATTCAAAATCCATTTATGAAAAGTTTTTCTTCCTTCTGTTTCATGATTATTCTGGGCATACTATCAGGCCCGCTTCAAGCGCAAATAACAGCTGAATTCTTCGGCACGAAAGAAGATTTTAAGAATTTATCGCACCGCATATTGATTGTGGAAACCTTGGTTGAAAATCAAAATGTAATAAGTCATTTAAATAAAAAATCAAATCACATAAAACTGGTTGAAGAATACAAAAACTTTATTAAAAAGTACAACGAGTACATTCAAATTACGGCTTATAAGTATTGGAAATTTAATGATTCAATTGAATTTAGATCTGAAGTAGAAGTAGCCCAACTCAAAAAAACACGTTCACATCTATATGCTTTGTTGAGTTATGTGGAATTGCGCGACCAAGAAGGCGAATCGAATGTTGAATCCATTTATTCAATCCCTGCCATCAAATACACGCGTTTAGAAACGCCAATTGATAAACCTGATTATAAAATTTATATCCCATCAAGTTATATTCGTAAGGATAATAAATACATTGAAGCCGATTTTAGAGTGGCCGTTATGGCCATGCAAGAAAATATTAAGTATGTGATGAAACACAATGAAAACATCGAGTTTCAAGAATTTATACTTGATATGGCAGATAAAAATTGTAAGAAACTTAAAAAGAGTACTGTATTGGTTGAAAACGACATGTTGGCCAAAGAGATGTCTGAATCCAAAGTAAAATCAAATTGTAAAGCCAAAGTTGAATTTGTAACTGTTGAAGAAATTGATCAACACATGTTTTATAAAACAAAAGGAAAATCGGCAGTGATTGCTTTTCCTTTGGCCATTTTGCAAGGTAAAGGCAGCAACGGACCAATTACTTCAGTGGTATATTTTAAAATAGCGGTTGATTGTGAAACAGGTAACATTATTTGGACAAATGGCGGTAGTTTGGGACACGTTACTTACGACAACAATCATAGCCATTGGATGACTGAGCGTGACTTTAAGCACATGGAACCTTGTGACTAATTTTAAATAACTTGTGTTTTTATTCCAGTCCCAGTTGATTAAAAAAATCTTCGGCCTTTAATTCCTTTACCTGTCCGGCTTTTAAATCACCCAAATTTAAATTTTCAATTTTGGTTCTGATGAGTCTTTTACAATTGTGTTTAACCACTTTACACATTTTTCTTATTTGTCGATTTTTTCCTTCGGTTAAAATAAATTCCAACCAAGTATGTTCAATACGATCTAAATATGCCTTATCAATAAAGGCCAAATTTTCGGGCCTACTAATTTTGTTTACTTCACAAGGCATGGTAGTATAATCGCCACGCTGTTTTAACTGAATGCCAATGCCATCGCGCAATTGCTGCAATGTTGTTTCCGACATTACTCTTTGTACCTGCACAACATAATGTCGGTTGTGTTGTTTATCGGGATGCAATAAACGTCGGGTGATACTTTTATCGGTTGTAAGAATTAATAATCCTTCGCTAAACTCATCCAATCGTCCAATGGCGTGGGTGCCTTGTGGAAATTGAAAATCAATATCGCCCAAAAGCCTGTGATGCGCATATGGGCTTACAAACTGCGACAGCATATTGTAGGGTTTGTTCAAAATAAAGCAACGGTTTTCCATGTGAAGCAAGGATTGCAAACGCAAACAAACTTACAGTATTTTTTTTGCTTAAAATAAAATGATAGATTTAGTAAAAATTAATGGCACGATTATTGAAAAAGTGTTAAAAGATTGACTGAAGATCCGGAAAATGGTCAAATAAAATTTTCGTTGTTATTCATTTTAAAATTAAGTTCTATGAAAACAGTATTCACCTTTTTGTTAGCAATGTGTATCACATTGATTAACGCCCAAACAACTTGCCAAACCGCTCAGCCTTTTTGTGCAGGTGGGGTTTCAGGGGTTACCTATCCTGCCTCAGTAAATTCAGGGGCTGCTCAATCGGGTCCAAATTACGGTTGTTTAATTACGCAGCCCAATCCGGCTTGGTATTATTTACAAGTGTCAACGCCCGGTAATTTAATTATTTTAATTCAAGGCCAAACCAATACCTCTCCTCCCGGACCCGGTCAGGATGTGGATTTTATTTGTTGGGGACCATTTAGCTCTTTATCGGGTATTTGCAGTAGTCTAACGGCAGGCAACACAGTAGATTGTAGTTATTCTTCAAGTTTTACCGAAACTTTAACCATTCCAACCGGTTTAACAGGCCAATATTATTTGGTGTTGATCACCAATTTTGCCAATGTGAATCAAAACATTTTATTTAGTCAAATTGGAGGAACCGGCAATACCAATTGTGCTTTAATCAATTCAAATTACACCTTGTGTAAGGGAAGTAGCTTAACACTCACGGTTAATCCACCGCTTGGATTAAGCAATATCAATTATACTTTATTGCCTAGCGGGCAAGTTTCCCAAACTCCTACCTTTGTTGTTACACCCAATGCCAATAGCTCTTATTCAATTATCACCTCCGGTTTAACCGGTCAAAACATTGTGCAAACACAAACCGCTGTATCAAATGTTACAGTAAATCCTGTTGCGATTTTAAATCCCATAATTACAAATGCAACTTGTGCAAGTTCATTAAATGCATTTAATTTAGGTTTAACCTTTAATCCAACAAATGCCAACCCAAGTTACACAGTGGTTTGGAGCAATATTCCGAATGGTGTAAGTTCACCAACACAAGTTTCGGCGAGTGGGGGCATAGTGTCAGGTGCTTATAGTGCCAGTGTTTTGGTTGCAGGAGGTTGTAATGCAAGCACCGCATTCACCATCGAACCATTGCCTGCTACTGCTAACTTTACAGTAATACCATCGGCAAACGTGTATTCAATTACATGTTATCAACCAACATTAAATTTATTGGCCAACAATGCCAACTGTACTTATTCATGGACCAATTTGGGCGCGCCTTATACGGTGCAATCTGCCAGCGCCGGCATCAATTATATGGGGCAGGGCACATGGACCATCCATGCTGTGAATGCCATTTCGGGCTGTGTTGATACAAAAACAATTCTAGTTGTTACCAATACCATTACGCCTTTTAGTTCAGTTACACCTTCTTTCCAAACAATCAATTGTAATTTAACCAGCATCACACCTGTTACCTTGGTGGCAACGCCAACAGTGAACATCGAGCACCAAGTTACAGGACCATCAGGTGGGCAATACGTGTCACCTAATCCAATCACTATATATGTGCCCGGAGGATCAGGGATTTACACACACTGTGCGAAAAACACCAACAATGGTTGCACAAGTTGTCAAACTTTCACCTTGTTTTCAAATCAAGGTTATCCGGTGTTTAACCTCATTAGTCCGCAAAATTATACCTTGGGCTGTAGTACTAAAAGTGTGGCATCTGTTCAAATTATTAATGCCAATACCACACCACCGGGCGGCGTATTGTCTTTCACCGCTTTGGCACCGGGCAGTTCAACAGTATTAAACGGCACGCTTTCAACCACCGGTATTTATACCATTAATACACCGGGTACATGGACCATTGTTACCAAGGACAATAACAGTTTGTGTGAAACACGCTTACCGATTAGTATTTTGTTGAATAATTTCGGGCCTGATATTTCGAATTTGGTGGTACCAAAATTCATTTTGGATTGCAACACGCCAAGCTTGGTATTAGAGGCTTATAGCAGCAACACAAATGTTGAATTTAACTGGCAATACAAGTCAGGTTTACAAACCTTAAATCTTTTAACCAGTACAGTTGTGGTGAGCGCCAATTTTTTGAATCCCAAAACAGTCTTAATTTCTAATTATACTTTAAGTATTACAGATAAAAGCAATTTATGTATTACCAATACGGTCATCACCATGTCGCAAAACATTTTCCCACCTAAAGCTGGCATTACAGCAGGAAGTGTGGCATCTATCACCTGTATTAGTGCCAATGTGGTGCTTAACAACAGCAGTTCAACAAGTATTCCGAACGGATTAGGATTACTTAATAATGCACCTGTGGTAGCAGCATTGTGGAAAGGACCATCACCGCAAAACGATTTGCAATTTTATTCCTCATATGTTGCATCTGTGCCGGGTATTTACACCATATCCGCTTTGGATTTAAACAACGGTTGTATAAGTACTTCTACTTTGCATGTAGGCGATAATAGAATTTACCCCATTGTAAATATTCCTGCACCAAGAGCAGCCATTCTCGATTGCGCCGCCCTTAGTACAACACTTTCGCCCAATGTAAGCGGAAACCAAAATAATTTGGAATACACGCTTACCGATTAGTATTTTGTTGAATAATTTCGGGCCTGATATTTCGAATT
>JBAXXZ010000206.1:0-4865 GCA_037127575.1 Bacteroidota bacterium
CCGTTCAACTAAAACCACCTTACAATCCCTGCATGGTTCATCCAAAGCAGCAATTACAGCTTTCACTTTTATTGTTGTATGCTTACAGCTGATGATAACTATACACAAAAAAAAGAAAAGAAAATATTTCTTTGGGTTTTTCATGCAAAAATTAACTGATTCGTTTTATTCATTTTTTTTGTGAATATTTATTCCACAAACAAATATTAAGCAAGTTAATAAATTTTATGCCATGCCGTTAATTACAAACATGATAAATTTTAAAATTCATTCACCAACAAATCACTGCACATCAACTAAACTCATGCTTCTTAATTGTAATGTGCTTTTAATGCCTTTGCCTTTTTCAAGTTGTATATATTTTGTTTGACCAGCTTCCAAATCAAAAAAATTATCAGAGAAAACACAGTTTTGTGTTTCGTTAAAAACATACACATCTTTTGCAAACACATCCGATTGAAGACTGTATAGCCCATTGCCCAAATCTTGTAATTTAATTTTAGCCGGCAATAATTTTAAATATTTTGGACTAGTAAAAAAGTGATTTGTCTTTGCTAAGGTTCCCAAATCGCTTTTTAATTCAGCCTGCAGATACACAGCCGCACTGTCATAAATGGGTAATGCTGATTTATCAATTTTTATCTGTCCTAATTTGTTGGCTTCAAGACTGAGGCTTTGTTCGGTTTCCCAAAGTATTTGTGATTTATAATTTTTCAAGCAAATACGAAACTTGGCTTGAAAAGAATGAATGCTATCACTTACAATGGTCAATTGAATTGACTGTTGATTATTCGACACGCTTACTAAATGCGAATTGTACAAGGATTTTAAATGATAAAACAATGCCTTGGGTGTGCCATCATATTCTAAAGCACTCCAAGAAATGCCCGGCCAACAATCGTTCAATTGCCAAAACATGGTACCCATGCAATAAGGTTGATTGCTGCGATGCGCTTCAATGGCTGTTTTCATACCATCGCGTTGCAACAATTGCGATACATAAATGTACTTCGATAAATTTTGTGGTACCTTATAATCCCTTTGCATATAGGTCTCAATGGTTTCAAATCCGATTTTGTGTTTTTGATGGGCTTTCATGGCCTTTGATTGTAAATTTAAATCTGCCTCAGCACAAAATTGTTTGCAGGTTGCTAATGATGGCATGGATTGAAATCCATACTCCGACATAAAACGTCCAACTTTTTTTGTATACACATTAAATTCTTGCATGCCCCACCAAACGCCCCAATAATGTGAATCACCGGCCTTTAAACTTTCCTGATGTCCCCAACCGATTGATGGCGACGAAGGCCAATAATTGGCATTGGGATCATAAGCATTTAAGGTTTGTGGAATAATTTCATGAAATAGTTTTTTATAGTCTTGCCATATTTTTGCCGAATCTGCAGCTGAATAAGCAAATTGTTTTTGCCATCCCCAATTGTGCCAAGCTTCATCTATTTCATTGTTACCACACCACAAAGCCAAACTTGGGTGATTTCTTAATCTGGTGATTTGTTCTTTTAATTCTATTTTTACATTCTTCAAAAAATCCCCATCACCCGGGTACATCGCGCAGGCAAATGCAAAATCTTGCCAAAGCATGATACCGCTTTTATCGCAGGCGCTGATAAAATCATCATCCACATAAACACCACCGCCCCAAACCCTCAACATGTTGATTTTTGCATCTTCAATTTGTTTGATTTTCTTGAATTTTTCCTCCGATGATTTTTCACTCAAAAAAATGTCTGATGGAATAATGTTCGCACCTTTAATAAAAACAGGTTTGTTGTTTAATTTAAAATAAAAGGATTCTCCTAAACTGTCGGCAGCACGCACCAATTCAATTTTACGAATCCCTATTGGCAATGTTTTTTCAGCAAAAGTGTATTTCCCGTCTTGTATGGCGAGCTTTAAATAATACATGTTTGCCTGTCCCATGCCATTGCACCACCATAAACGCGGACGTTGAATGCTAAAATGAATGGTATCAATATTTAATCCAAGCTCGACAAGATATTTTTTATCCACTTTCTTAATACTAGTTCCATAATCATCACGGTTGGTGTATTGCAAGGCGTAATTAAAACTTCTGTTCACATCCGATTGTGTTTCGATGATTAAGAAACCTTCAGCCACTGTATCATTTAAGAGTTTAAGCTGGTATTGCAGATTGTTTATTTTGATGTTATTCCAAGCGCATAATTTTACTGATTTCCAAATGCCGCATGTAGGGTAAGAAGGACCAAAATCCCAACCGTATTGAAACTGGGCCTTGCGCGTAAAAACCCTTTCCCCTTCAGGCAATTGATAAGGCAATTGTTTGGCCAAAGTTTGTCCCATTTTTTTGGCTGAAGCAAAAGCAATGCGCAAGGTATTTTTCCCAATGCGTAAACCATTCTTTAAATCCAAATGCCAGGCGCGAAACATGTTATTGCATTCAATAACGAGTGAATCGTTTAAATATACCTTGGCATAAGTATCCAATCCCTCAAAAACAATTTCCTTGTTATTGTAATCCATGAGATTTTTGTCAATCTCAAATTGACATTCGTAGTCCCAATTTTCAAGTGCAATCCATTGCAGGGAATTTTCATTATCCGCAAAATATGGATTCTTAATTAGTTGGTTTTGGTACAAATCAAGCACCACATTGCCCGGAACACTAGCCCCATGCCATTGCATAGTGCCCGCTTGTTTAAATTGCCAATGCTTGTTTAAATCAATTTCATAGCCTTGCGCAACACCGTAATGAAAATTTAAAATTAGGATAAAAAATAAAGTCCAAAATTTAAGCATGTTGCAAAATCAATTGTTTTATTTTTTTTATTTCAGTTGCATCACAATTACCTGAATCGTTCGTGACAGCGGCTGAATGAAATTCAGAACATGCCGTATTTTGCATCAGTTGAACAATGTTCGACGATCGCACAGAACCGCCCGGTAAAAAAATTATTTGTTGACCAAATTTCTTTTGCCAACTTTTTAATTGATGTATTCCTTCAATAGCAGAATTTGCTTTACCACTGCTCAAAATTCGTTTAAATCCCAAAGTAATAATAGTTCTAATTGAGGCCTCAATTTCTATACATTCGTCAATGGCCCTGTGAAATGTAACGGGTAAGGGATTCGCTGCATCAATCAATTCTTTACAAGCAAATACATCTACTTCACCAAACTTCGTCAAGGCACCAAAAACAAAACCTGCAACTGCGTGCTTTTTACAAAAGGCAATGCTTTGTTTCATTTGTTCTATTTCATTCAGAGAATAAACAAATGAATCGGCCTTACATCGAATCATCACAAATATCGGAATCTTAATTTTTTTTTGTTGCTTCTGCTATATCCAGTTCACTGGGTGTGAGTCCGCCCAAATCATAATGCCTGCACAATTCAATTCTATCGGCACCTGCTTGCTCAGCAATGATGGCCGATTCTAAATTAAAACAGGCTATTTCTAATTTAGGCAGCATCTTCACATTAAACTTTTTGCATCAATCAATTGATTATTGATCTCAGGAGAATACACGGCATAATTAAATCCCTTTTGTAAACAATAAGCGCCGTGTTCACCTTTTTTATTGATGGCGATAAAACCAATTTGCAATTCATTTAATGGTTTGTTGCGGTTTTTTGCACTCACAATAATTCGCTCTACAGCCTTTTTACAGGCTTCTTGGGGCGATAAACCCTGACGCATCAATTCAACCACTGTATGACAACCTGCTATGCGTATCACTTCTTCACCATGACCTGTCGCCGTGGCTGCACCTACTTCATTGTCGACAAATAGTCCGGCGCCAATAATCGGCGAATCACCCACCCTACCATGCATTTTAAAGGCCATGCCACTGGTAGTGCAGGCGCCTGATAAATTACCCGCTGCATCCAAAGCAATCATGCCAATGGTGTCATGGTTTTCAATATTTACTTTTGGTTTGTATTCCGATTTTTTTAACCACTCCTTCCACTCTGCTTCCGATTCGGGTGTGAGCAAATTTTCTTTTTTGAATCCTTGCGACAAGGCGAAATCAAATGCACCTTCACCAACAATCATCACGTGTGGTGTTTTTTCCATCACCGCTCTGGCCACTGATATGGGATGCACAATGTGTTCGAGACAAGCCACTGATCCAATGTTTCCCAAATGATCCATGATACAAGCATCTAAAGTCACTCTGCCATCACGATCAGGTCGGCCGCCCAAACCCACACTTCTTTCATTGGGATCGCCTTCAGGAATTTTAACACCTGCTTCAACCGCATCCAAGGCTGTGCCATTTTTCGACAACAGTTCCCATGCCGCAGTGTTGGCTTGAATGCCAAAACGCCAAGTGGAAAGTACAATGGGTTTGATGCTTTTTTTGTCCGAATAAGCTACTAAATCAGCGGCCTTTGATTTACTCACCGTAAATACCGAAGCCGTTAGTGCAGATAATTTCAAAAATGCTCTTCGATTTGTTTTCATATTACTTCACTTTAATTTCATCACAAAACAACCAGGCATCCTCACCGGCGCCCGGCATACCCGATACTATTTTTCCTTTGTTTTTTGCAATTATTTCTTATAAACGTGATGTTTACGCGATGTGTGTGTGTGCCGAATATTTTTCGAATATCTTTGCGACAAATATTTAAAGACAACGTGCGGGCGTAAACTATGCCTAAATTCATATTTGTAACTGGCGGCGTTGTTTCCGGAATAGGGAAGGGAATCGCCTCGGCTTCTATCGGGCATTTACTCGCGACATCGCACAAAGTCGTTCCAATCAAATGTGATGGCTATCTTAATACTGATCCCGGCACAATGAACCCTATTGAGCACGGCGAAGTGTATGTCCTGGACGACGGCGGTGAAGTGG
>JBAXXZ010000207.1:0-4859 GCA_037127575.1 Bacteroidota bacterium
AAGAAATTTAGTTGGCATTGTAACACTGCAAAAACCAAACGTCGTCGTAAGTATTCAAACCACTTTTATGCCAATATTTTTTCAGGCCACTTTTTTCGAATCCTGTAGCTTCAAAGAGCGCCAAACTGGCTTCATTAGAAACGTTAACATGCGTGTAAATTTGTTTTAAATGTAATAAATCAAAGGCATAGTGTTTTATGAGTTCTATGCTTTGTTTTGCATAACCATTGCCCCTATAATCATGGTGAATAAAGATCCCTATGCCGGCCCTTGCATGCTGAGGATCGAATTCATATAGATCAATCACGCCAATTGTTTTTTGATCCGACAATTGACTTACCATGAATCGAAGTTGTTTGTTGGTATAAATATCTTGGTGGGAAGCGTTTACAAATTCTTCCAAAATAAAATGGCTAAAAGGTACTTGGGAATTGCTTACCGGCCATAAATTGATATTGTTTTCCCAATCATATAAAATGTCGGCGTCGTTTGGTTCTAAGGCCCTTAAGCCAATATGTGATCCTTTGATGAACATTGAAAACAATGAATGATAAACTTTGCACGAATATAGAGAATGATTTTGAGAAGTTTTAAAGCAAGTGCTCAGGTAACTGAATGGTACCTTCAAATACTTTATTTGCGGCACCTTTTAACCAAATATTGTAAAAGGTGTTTTCAAGTACTTTTTCGAAACTCACTTCCAGTTTTCCGCCTTTTGTTTCAATGAGGCAATTGTTTTTATGGCTTGAGATACCAAGTAATGAAGCGACCAAAGCGGCAGCGGTAACACCAGTGCCGCAAGAAAGGGTTTCGTTTTCAACACCTCTTTCGTAGGTTCTAACAAATATGCTTTCAGCTTGTTTCTCAATAAAATTAACATTGGTTCCTGTTTCAGCAAAGCGGGCATTGTAACGCACAGCTTGCCCTTTACCAAAAACATCAAAACTATTTAAATCCTTCACCATTTCAACGTAATGTGGAGAACCAGTATCTAAAAAAAAATGTGTGTTGTTTTGCTCGATGGTTTTTACGTCCTTCATTTTTAAGGAAACATCACCATTTGCATGCATGATGGATTCATGAATGCCGTCGATGGCCATGAATTTTGCTTTATTATCGATGATGCCAAGTTGTTTTGCGAATGCTGTGATACATCTTCCGCCATTGCCGCACATGCTGCTTTCGTTGCCATCGCTGTTAAAGTAAACCATCTTAAAATCGAGGCCCGGTTCTAATTGCAGAAGCATTAAACCATCAGCACCAACACCAAATTGCCTGTGACATAAATAAGCAACCTGTTCCCTTGTAAGGGAAATTAGATGGTGCCGATTGTCGATTAATATAAAATCGTTGCCTGTTCCTTGGTATTTAAAAAATGAAAGGCTCATAATTAATTCATCTTAGCGAGAAGATCGCTATCCATTACTCGTTCGAGCGGTTTAAAATCAGCATCGTAAAAAATGCGGTAAACCTGATCAGCAGATTTAATATAAAATGCGTTATCCAACTCATACAACAAAACATTGTTGTAATCCATAAATCCGTAAAGCAATATTTTGTTTTTTGTAAAACGATAACCTTTTGAATTAAGGGGCGTTTTCCAAAACTCGATAAAATACAAATCATTGTTGCTTTCGCTGATGTTGGCTAAATTTTGTGCTGAAGTGTCGACTGCTTCATGCCTTCCGATACGAATCACTTTTAAGCTCTTTACCGACAGTAATTCATCGGTGGCAATGTTAATGTCAGAATCGGCCTTGATTAAACTATCAACTTCTTTATAGTTTACTTTTTTTGTTTGGCCCAAGTTGATTTTGTAACGTGAATTGGATTGGTTGTTTTTGTTCTCGTCGGGATTAACGTTTTTTATTGGTTGTTCAATAACCGTTATTTGTTCTTTGGTGGCGTCTTTAAGCCGGTTAAAAACATCGTTTATTTTAAAAACAAAAAAAGCAACGCCAACCAGTAAACCAATTGATACACCGAATATAAACGTGGGTATTTTTTTTCTGAATTGCATTAAGTCGTTGTAAAATTAATCAAATTAATGAGCCAACAATGATTCAATTTTTTCGACTTTTTAACATCCTTTTAGGCCGGTTAAGTATTGTTAAAAGAGAATCAAAAAAATTAATGACTTTGTAATTTTGTAAACACAAAAACCAAACAGACTATGAAAAAGATAATTTCGAATGTGTTTATTGCCGCTTTAGGCGGTTTGAGTGCGATGGCTGGCATGCAATATTTTTATTCCACAAACAAAAACAATCCTTTGCTTGGTGAAGAAAGTAAAAATTTACCAATCCGAATGGTGAATACAGGCAGTGAATCTTCCGGCAATATGGATTTTACTTTTGCCGCAGAGAAATCACTACACGCAGTGGTGCACATTAAAACAACCAGTGAGCAAGTCAATAATCTTAGTTACGATCCATTTGCCGAGTTGTTTTTCGGACATCAGAAACAACAAAGTTTTATTCAACAAGGAAGTGGCAGTGGAGTAATTATAAGTGAGGACGGTTATATTGTTACTAATAACCATGTGGTGAACGGTTCAAACAAAATAGAAGTGGTGTTGAATGACAAAAGAACCTATGAGGCGGAGGTGATTGGTACAGATGCCAGCACAGATTTGGCACTCATAAAAATAGCTGAAAAAGGATTGCGTTTTTTAAATTACGGCAACAGCGATTTTGTAAAAATAGGTGAGTGGGCTTTGGCTGTTGGAAATCCTTTTAACTTAAACAGTACTGTTACCGCCGGCATCATTAGTGCCAAAGGCAGAAACAATATTTTGAACACGAATAATAAACCCATTGAGTCGTTTATTCAAACCGATGCAGCTGTCAATCCTGGTAATAGCGGTGGCGCTTTGGTAAACACCAACGGTGAATTAATCGGCATTAACACGGCCATTGCATCCAACAATGGGGCTTTTCAAGGTTATTCGTTTGCTGTACCGGTAAATATTGTAAAAAAAGTGGTGAGTGATTTAATAGAATTTGGAACAGTGCAACGTGCATATATTGGTGTGAGTATTCAAGACATTGATGCCAAATTTGCTGCAGAGAAAAACATCAAACAGTTAAAGGGTGTTTATGTAAACGGTTTAACCCAAGGCGGCAGCGCACAAGATGCGGGGATTGTAGAAGGTGATGTGATTACCAAAATTCAAGATGTTGAAGTATCGTCGATGAGTGAATTACAAGAACAGATAAGCAGATATAGACCGGGAGATAAAGTGGTACTTACCGTTAACCGGAAAAACAAAGACAATAACATTGCTGTTGTTTTAAAAACATTTGATAATTCAACACGATTGGTAAAAAAAAGTGAGATGGCCGATGTAAGTTTGAAGGTATTGGGTGCAGAATTTACTGCCGTTGATGATTCGCAATTATCGGGTTTAAACCTAAACAACGGTGTAAAAATTGCCAAGTTAAACCCGGGTAAATTGTTGCAAGTTGGATTACAAGCAGGTTTCATCATCACCCAAATTGACAAGAAAAAAGTGAATACCATTGAAGATGTAAAGACATTGCTTGAAAACAAAACCGGGATTGTTTTGATTGAAGGAGTTTATCCCAATGGTATGCGGGCTTCTTATAGTTTTCCTTTATAAGCAATAAATTTTGTTTCTTTAAAGGCGAATCTTTTGGTTCGCCTTTTTTTATGAAGCAAAGTATTTTATTTGTTTGTTTGGGCAATATTTGTCGGTCGCCACTGGCGGAAGGAATCATGTTGCATTTAATGAAACAAAATGCACTTGATGTGAAGATTGACTCGGCGGGTACTGCAAATTATCATGTTGGCGAAGCACCTGATCGTCGCACTATAAAAAACGCAAAAATGCATGGCATTGATTTGGCGCAGTTAAGGGCGAGGCAATTGGTGGAAAATGATCTGGAAGAATTCGATAAAATTTTTGTCATGGATCGAAAAAATTACCGCGATGTGATGCGATTGACAAATGGAAAAAAGAGCCAATCTAAAATTCATTTATTTTTAGAATTTACCGAAAATGAGACGCATCAAGAAATGCCTGACCCATATTATGGAGATGAAAGGGATTTTGAACAAATGTTTCTATTGAGCTTAAAGGCTTGCACAAAATTGTGTAACTTATTAAAAACTCAGCACTTTTAATGCCTTTCACGCCGATTCTATTTGAATTTTCAATACCAAGTTCTGTAATTTTAATATTTCTAAAAATAGACCATACTTAGCCAAAAATGGACAATGTAAACGACTCGAACCAATTAAAAATTAGAATCAAATCTCTAATTAAAACAGGCAATCAATTTATGAGGTTTAAACTTTTTTCGCGAACCTTAGTCTAAATTTCACACATGCGATTAATAGTCATTTTGTTACTTATTGTTTCTTATAATTCCATCATAGCTCAGCAGCAGGGCAATATTGAAAAAAGCAAAGATTCTTTGCGTAAAAAATTTGAGAAAGATTCTTCACATACATACCGACCCAAGAACTTCCGTGTAATTGCCGCCTACGACAGCCGTAATTCATTTATTAAAAAGCAACCTGTTAACTTTATTGGAATTCAATTGGGTTTAAGCTACAAAGACACGCACACTTTTGGTTTTGGGGCTTACAAAATCACTCAGAGTTCGAGCAGGGCTTTGCGTAAAAGAGATTTAAACAGCCGAGTGATCAATGAGCGGCTTACTTTAAACTATGGCACTGTGTTTTATCAATATGCACTTTTGGATAAACATTATTTTGAAATTGATGTGCCGATTGAATTTGGTTTTGGAAAAGCGAATATCTTGGAACACGATGCAAGCAGTAATGAATTAATTTCGAACAACACAATTAATATTTTTCCTTTTGGAGCAGGT
>JBAXXZ010000208.1:0-4830 GCA_037127575.1 Bacteroidota bacterium
GGTGTATACTTATGCCACAAAAACTTATACTGAATTGCTTCATCAAAAAGTGAGATGGGCATCAAAATTTAAATACAATGCCAACAAACTTAATTTCGCTTTGGGATTACTGAGTTTTTTGGCGAATGCAAGTTGCTTAATTGCGATGATAAAAATATTCCTGCATCAATCGCTATTTCCTGTTGCCATCGGAATTGTGCTGATAAAATTATGTGTCGATTTTTTAATTTTATTTGTAGCTTCAAGACTTATAAAAAGCAAACACTTAATGGGCTACGCTTTACCTGCACTGTGCATTTATCCAATATACGCCTGTATAATTGCATTGGCATCATTACAAATGAAACCGAATTGGAAAAAGTAGTATGATTTTTAAAAAGAAACATATTGTTGCCGAGTCCAATTCACTTTCAGCCCTTACCTGGAAGCGCTTTAAACGCAATAAATTGGCCATGTTTGGTTTGGCGATAATTATTTTTTGCGCCGTCATTTCTGTTTTGGGATACAGCATTACACCCGATGCGACACCTTACGCGAACGACCAAAAACCTGAACTGCATATTTTGAAACCCGGCTTTAAGGTGAATGTGCTTTTGGTTAAGCGAAATGAAAACACAGAAAATGTTTCCTTTTTTGAGAAGATGCTCTTTGGGGAAAAATCAAGTTATAGCGCCTATTCAGTATATGCTTACCGTTTTAACCGCGACAGTATATTTGTTGAGGAATTTACCGGCAACAGTCCAAACAAAGGTGATACCTTGCGTTTTCACATTGCCCAAGTAATTTACGCCATCGAACCAAGTACAAAAATGATTTTTGACGCAGCAAAAAACGAATGTGTTTTTTATCAATACAATCAAAAAACGCCCAGTCGTGAGAGGGTTGTAAACTTAAGATCAAAAATATTGGCTTCCAACTTGGTGAATAAAAAATTTATTTTGGGTACCGATTTATTGGGGCGCGACTTATTGAGTCGATTAATGATTGGCACCCGCATCAGTCTTACTGTGGGATTAATTTCAGTTATCATTTCCATCATTATCGGTATATTCTTGGGCTCATTGGCCGGTTATTTTAGGGGACGCATTGATGATGTGATTATGTGGTTAATCAATGTAGTTTGGAGTATTCCAACTTTGTTGTTGGTGATTGCCATTACTTTGGTATTGGGAAAAGGTGTGACACAAGTTTTTATTGCGGTAGGATTAACCATGTGGGTGGAAGTGGCCAGAATAGTGCGTGGACAAGTGATGAGCATCCGTGAAAAAGAATTTGTAGAAGCAGGCAGGGCATTGGGTTATCAAAACAGTAGGATTATATTTAGACATATTTTACCCAATGTTTTGGGCCCGGTGGTGGTAATTGCAGCCGGTAATTTTGCTTCGGCCATTTTAATGGAAGCAGGCCTAAGTTTCTTGGGATTAGGTGCCCAACCGCCTATTCCTTCCTGGGGTGAGATGACGAATGCACACCACGGATACATTCTCATGGATAAAGCCTATTTGGCCTTTATTCCCGGCATGGCCATTATGCTGTTGGTTTTGGCCTTTATGTTGGTTGGTAACGGTTTACGCGATGCCATGGATACAAGGGCAGTAGACGATAAGCCACTTATTTAAAACTCCACAATAAAAGCCAAATAACCCCTTTTAAACCATGAAACCCCTGTTTTGCAATGTTTAAAGTTTGAAGCAAGGCCATAATTTGGTAATTTTGTTGCCAATTGCGCTATGATTAAAACTATGAAATTATCCGGCTTTATTTTCTTCCTCTTTTTTATTTCACAAAATGGCTTTGGGCAATTCGACTTTAAAGGCAAATGGAAAGGGGTGTGTTTAACGGAAAAATTAGATTCTACTAAATACAAAACATGCAGTTTGTGTGAGTACAACAAAAAAACTGCCAACACCGAAAAACCAAGTGAAATTGAATTGAATTTTTATTTGGAAGATGTGACAATTAAGATTGGCGACTACACATCAATTAAAGATTTTGAAGTGAATAAAAATCAAAACACCTTAGAGTTTTATTTTGCTGAGAAGCTATATAAATTCAGAATTCAAATGACAGAAGATTCCCGTTTTATGGTCTTGAAGGATGAGGAGCAAAACATCATTTTATTTTATAAAAAATAAAGGAATTGGTTAAGAAACCATTGCTTTAACAGCATTTACCCATGTATCATTAGCGTTTAAGCTTTTAACAAGTGTAATTTTTTCACCGCCATACTCCTTAAATAGTTCGTTGTATTCAGAACCAATTTCATGAATGGTTTCCAAACAATCGGCTACAAAAGCCGGCGAAAACACAAGGATTTTTTTTACTCCTTTGGTTGCTAAATCTTTAATGACTTTATCACTGTATGGCTTTAACCATTTATCGTCGAGGCGCGATTGAAAAGTGGTAGTGTATTTGCCTTCAGGTATATTTAATGCTTTGATCAATTGACGACTTGTTTCGAAACAATTGGCGCGGTAACAATATTGATTGTTGGCTGTAATGGCATTACAGCAATCACCCATTTGGCAAGTGCTGTGTCCGTAATGCGCGGAGGCCTTTAAGATTTGCCGTTCGGGTAAACCATGGTAACTAAACAACACATGGTCGTAGGCATTTAAATCGTATGCTTTTGCTTGCTCAATTAATGCTTCAATAAATTTTGGGTGTTGATGAAATTTTGAAATCACATTTAAATCCGGAATGACCTCCCATTTTTTGATTTGATTTAAAACTTCTTCGATGGTACTACCTGTGCTTGAACTCGCGTACTGCGGATAAAGTGGCAACACATGTATTTTTGTAGGCGATTGTTTTCGCAATGATTCTAATGCAGTTTGGATGGAAGGTTTGCGGTATCGCATGGCCAATTCTACAATATAACGGTCGCCTAATTTTTGTTGAACTTTATTTTTCAATTCTATGCTATTTAACAACAAAGGCGATCCTTCTTTGGTCCATATGGCTTGATACAATTTTGAGGACTTAAAACTTCTAAAAGGCACAATGATGAGATTCACCAATAAAAAACGTCCGATGGGATGGATATCAATCACCCTTTTATCGTTTAAGAATTGGGTGAGATATTGCGCCACTTTACCCGGTGTGGGTGCATCGGGTGTGCCAAGATTGATAAGTAAAACAGCTTCTTTCATGTTACAATAACAACTAAATCGACTGAGTGTTTAAACCATTATCGGAAGACGGTGATTCGCTGTTGTTTTCAGCGGCTGCATCGGCTAATTTTTTGGCGCTGCGTGAAAATTTCTTTTGAAATAATATGATAATGGTGACGCCAACTGAAATTGAAACATCTGCGAAATTAAAAATCGGTCTAAAAAACATGTAATCTTCGCCGCCCCAAATTGGCACCCAATCGGGGAAACGGCCCTCGAACATTGGAAAATAAAACATATCTACAACACAACCGAACATGCTGGGTGCATAGCCTCCACCATTTAAGGAGGCCACGCCATCGTATGGCATGTACTCTTGAAAATTAGAATTGAGAGTTGTGCCACGGTCGAAAATTAATCCGTAAAAAGCGCTGTCAAGAATATTTCCAATGGCACCGGCTAAAATCAATGAAACGGAGAATACAAAAAGTCGGTCTTCCTTTTTTTGAATCATGTAACGGATGTAAAAAATGCCGCCAATACAAGCCAAAACACGGAAAATGCTTAAAGTTAATTTTCCCAATTGTCCGCCAAATTCAAAACCAAAAGCCATACCCGGATTTTCGGTAAAATGTATGACACACCAATTGGCCAAGCGCCCCACTTCACCAAGCGGATAATTCGATTTGATATAAATTTTAATTAATTGATCAATAAACAGAATCGAAAAAAGGGTGATGAAAGGTATTTTATACTTCTTGAACATGACTGTTTAAAAACAATATTAATTTTTGAATTGCATGAATTATGTAAAGGCTTGGTCTTAAAAAAAAAGCCTCCGTTGAGGAGGCAATTTTATTTAATGTGTTATGCCTGGTTGAGTTTAGCATCAATGCCTAGCGTAGCATGTGGCACTGAACGCAAGCGCTCTTTAGGAATCAATCGACCGGTAACTCTGCAAATGCCGTATGATTTATTTTCAATTCTAATCAAGGCGTTTTTTAAATTCACAATGTATTTTTCTTGACGTGAAGCCAATTGAGCGGTTTCTTCTTTGCTCATTACATCACTGCCGTCTTCCAACAATTTAAAAGATGGAGACGTATCATCTGTTCCATGGTTATCTTCGTTACTCAATGTTTGTTTCAACAAATCGTAATCAGATTGCGCTTCTTTTAATTTATCTAAAATCAATTCTTTAAATTCAGTCAATTCTTTGTCTGAATAACGACTGCGTTTATCTTGTGTATTCACAAAAGGTTTTGGCGCATCAGCATTGTTCTTTTTGATTAAAGGTTTGTTGATGTCGATTTGCAAAGGACGGTTTCTGATATACGCTTCCATACTGCCTCCACTAGATTTTCCTTCGTTTTTCTTACGACGACCGCGGCCGCGTTTTTCAGGAATCTCATCTTCATCTTCATCAATTTCAGGAACCACAGCACCTTCTAAATCAATCAAGCCCGCATCGTCTAATCCGCCGCCTTCTTCAATAGCTGCATCTTCATCTTCCGGCTTTTCATAATCATCTTTTACTTCAACGTCGGCATCGTCTTCTGTTTCTTCGGGAATATCTTCTTCATCCTCGTCGCCACCAGCTGCACCTTTCTTCTTTTTTACTTCTTTGCCGGCTTTTTTGCTGCTTGATTTTTTTACAATCGCGTCAATGGGCTTACCTGCTTTTTTTGCCGGCTTGGCCGTTGCTTTCACTTCTACT